>NZ_JAQGFU010000300.1:0-3717 GCF_030078455.1 Klebsiella sp. Ech2A
GATAACAGCGTCTATAACAAAACCGGCGGGCTGACGGCCATCTACGCCAGCTTTGAGGGCAGCCACAAGTTTACCCGCCAGGCGCAGGTTGAATACCTGCTGGCCTTCCATGACTACGACAACGGCAGGGACAATACCGATAACCGTAAAAACTACGGCGCGATTATCCGTCCGATGTATTTCTGGAACGACGTGCATTCAACCTGGCTGGAAGCCGGCTATCAGCGTGTTGACTACGATCGGGGTGGCGACAACAAAGGCTGGAAGCTGACGCTGTCGCAGAACATCGCGATTGGGATGGGGCCTGAGTTCCGGCCGATGCTGCGCTTCTACGTCACCGGCGGCCAGGTGGATAATAAACATACCGCTAAGGTCAACGGCACCAGCAGCGATCAGCTGGACTCGCTGAACGTCGGCGGGATGTTCGAGGCCTGGTTCTAAGTTAGTTTGAGTACCTTGTGTCAGGACCGGAGTGGGGTAGCTGCTTACGGCTCAGTGACCTGCAGGGATGAGAGTTCCTGTCGGTCACTGCTGCCTGCCGGAAGAGGGATGAGACTTCCTGAGTAATGTGCGAGTTTGCATAAAACCTCAGGAAGTTCTGCCGCTATAAGGAAGGGATAATCGCCTTTAATACAATGGTAGTTACACAAACTTACTGACAGGTTCTGCGATCATAGTTTTGATGTGTCAAATCCATTTATTGCAAGCTTTATTTTCCCCTTTAATATTTCACTCCGTATATATTTATCTTTGTTATTGATTGGTTGTTTTGTTTTTCAAATTTTGATTTGCATCAACCCAGGAGATTATTTTAAACAATACTCTGACGGCATTGTCTTCTTCGATATAAATGATTGTTTATTTCGGATGGTGATAGATTATTTTCCTGTCGTCCCAGCGTAACTCATTATTAATAGCTAGACGAAAAGTCCTGGTGATTTTATTGTTTTGGTTTGAGTGTATTTATCTTTGATCTTTTAATCATCATTATTCTATTATCGCTTCTAAGGAATCGAAACGTGAAAACGTGGATCGTGATAAGCAGAGGGATGATTAGATGACTGAAAGTTTCCAAAATGGGTCGCCTAATTTGCGCGTTGATATAAATATTGACTTTTATTCACTTAGGACGAAAAAGAAAGCAAAATCATCCGTTGAATTAATGATTTCTTGATATTTAAGTCACGATCAGATGTCTGCATTATTCTCAGAGAGAGAAAAAAGTTAAATGTTAATAAAAATAATTTCGGTGCAGTCCTTTTCGAATGTTTCTAAAAAAGAAAAGTTATCGTTAAAAACATCCCCGTTGATGACGGCGGCCAAAACAACGTCAGTCTGATATTCCGTACTTCCAGGTGGAGGATACCCGCACTGCTGAAAAACTTTCACTGAAGTTTTAAGGATCAAGGAGCCAAAAATGGACAACGCACGGAACGCGGGAACTACTAATACCACTCGGGATAGTCTTGTCCGGGTGGTTGCCACCGCAGAGAATACATCTTGGGTTACGCCGGCAGATAATGCGGAATTTACTTTAAAAGCTGATGCCACGATTCCGGAGATTGTTTTTGAATTTCGAACGGAAGCTACTGGCCCTTATCAATGGTCCTGCGCGATTAGCTGGGATGCCAAAAGAAGTGGTCTGAAGGAAAGAACTCGGGGAACCACCGTATTAAGAGCGTTTTCGGATGCCGGGGAGTTTTCTTCTACTGAAAAAAGATGGACGGTAAATTTTGGTGAAGAGAAATTACTAGGGGGGAAACTGGTCGTGTCAGTCAAAATTGGTGAGTTGATCATTAAGCGTAATATTAAAATCAAAGGCCAGAACCCGGTTGTTACAGATCTGCACGCTTTTATTGATACCCTTGAAAACTCATCCGGGCTTAAGAAACTGCTGGCTCATGAAAGCTTCAATAAGCAATTTATTAATCTTGATGGTGAACCAATTGTATCCTTTGACCAGGGCTATGGTATGGCTCAAATGACAAATCCGGCGCCGGACTACACCACAACCTGGAGCTGGAAGGCGAATGTTAAAGCTGGAAACGACTTGTTCCAGGCTAAACGTGAGCAGGCGATACGTCATCTCAGCCAACACGGCACCTATACGGACGACATGGTCGAGCGGGAAGCAATCACTCTGTGGAATGGGGAGTACTATTACAAATGGGATGACACGACTAGTTCTTGGGTACGTAAATATAGCCATCTGTGTGACAGTAACACCGGAAATATTGGCTGGAATATGAATAACCCCACGAATACTGGTCAGACTGAAGAACAGCTACACAATCGAGATCAGCCAACCTATGCTTCTGGCTCTGCTGGGCAGTCTGCGGATCATGCATGGGTTTATTCAGGGCTGTGTTATGCCGATAAAGTTTATGGGGAATAAATACATGAAATATATTCAAGGCCTTGTGTTTTTTCTTGGTGTAGCATTGAATGCCTCCGCATCAGAAATCAAGGAAATATTTAACCGCCAACAACCATTAGCGATTGAAGGTGTAACGATTATACCTCAAAAAGAACTGGCATCACTATACAGTGATAGGAAGTTGCATACCATCGGTAATAGACAATATTTTCTTTTAATTAATGGTTTCCCCTCACGCCCGGGGAACCCTACAGCACAGTGCGGGGCCGGGCAGGAAATGTATGCCGATATTTATCAGGTTGGGGCAAAAAAAACAACTAGGGTACAGCGTATAATGGTTGTCAGTTGCTGGCGTTCACTGGAATTAGATAGCTGGCAGAAGCAAGAAAATTTTTCATCGATTACATGGAATAAGAATGGAGTTATATTTGACTGGATTGTGCCGCCTAAATTTACCAATGTCCGCGCACAATTGAATCTTAATACTGTTTCACCTGAACTGGTCTTTATACCCTGACTATGCCGGTAAATCTTAAAATTATTCCCCCCCGCAGCCTGGCGCCAATCACCTCTGGCTGGATTTGCAGTGGAACACCCACCAGGCACTGGTGAAATTGGGGCTGGATGTACTGGCCGACATCATCACCGCCGACCTGAAAGGGCTGCTGCGCCGCCTTACCGGACTTGAAACGCTGGCGTTTAACGACGGTGCGCCATTTGCTGATGAGATCACGCTGAACTGGATTAATGAAAAAGTACTCGATGATATGCCCGGCTGGCGCGATGAGCCGGTCAGTGCCACCAGCATGGCTGACAACGATATCCAGGGGCTTGTGCCGGAAGCGCTGGAGAAAGCCGACAGCGAAGGTCTGGATGCCACGCTCCACTGGCTGTAGACACGCCCGAGTACCGACGCCATAAAAGACAAATGGCGCTGCGCCCGCCGATGGCCCGCGTGGCCGAGCAGAAAGTTTTGGGGGCTTGCCGGAGGTTGAACAGGATCGGTTTGCCAAATGTTTGCTGATTCAAGTTGAATCAGGTAGACGTTACACCCAGGGTTAAGCGTTTTTTGCCGGCCATCAGGGGATTTTATCGAATTCGGTAGGTATCAGGAGGGCTTGAAATGGTGTCCCCTGCAGGAATCGAACCTG
Organism: Klebsiella sp. Ech2A; assembly: GCF_030078455.1. NCBI lineage: Bacteria > Pseudomonadati > Pseudomonadota > Gammaproteobacteria > Enterobacterales > Enterobacteriaceae > Klebsiella > Klebsiella sp. Ech2A. Next base: position 3,529 of record NZ_JAQGFU010000300.1, read on the forward strand.
CAACTAGCCCTTAGGAGGGGCTCGTTATATCCATTTAACTAAGGGGACGAAGCGGCGGGATTATAGCGTTTTTTTCCTTACAGGTTAAGCAGCTGTCGGCTGACTGCTTAATCTATCGCCACTTAGCGCGTTTTTTTAGCTTTAGCCCGCGCTTTTTTCTCGTTACTGATGTCGTTACGGATCTGGTCG
>NZ_JAQGFU010000301.1:0-3678 GCF_030078455.1 Klebsiella sp. Ech2A
TAAAAGGGGCAGGAGTGGGTGGACAGCGCCATCGTCCTGAACAGCCTGTCGACCGGCTTCGATAAGCTGCAGTACGGCACCATGCTGGTCAGCACCCCGCGGCTGACGCTGGAACAGCCGATTCGCTGGCTGCGCGACGAACAGCATCCGAAGCTGACCGGCGCGCTGTCGCTGGATGCCGGCAAAACCAGCTTTAGCAGCGGCAGCGAGCTGCCGCCCTCCACGCTGAAATTTAGCCTCGACGGGCGCGACCCGACCTGGTTCCAGTTTAACGGGTCGCTGCACGCCAATAAAATCGGCCCCGTGCGGCTGACCGGCCGCTGGGACGGAGAGCGCCTGCGCGGCCAGGCGTGGTGGCCGAAGCAGTCGTTGACCGTCTTCCAGCCGCTGCTGCCGCCGGAGTGGAAAATGAACCTGCGCGAAGGAGCGCTGTACGCCCAGGTGGCCTTCTCCGCCGCGGCCGATCAGGGCTTTGAGGCCGGCGGGCACGGGGTGCTGAAAGGCGGAAGCGCCTGGATGCCGGATAATCAGATCAACGGCGTCGATTTTGTGCTGCCGTTTCGCTTTAGCCAGGGAACCTGGCAGCTCGGCACCCGGCGGCCGGTTTCGCTGCGCATCGGCGAGATAGTTAACCAGGTGACGGCGCGGAATCTCACCGCCGACCTGCAGGGCTCGTATCCCTGGAGCGAAAGCAGTCCGCTGCAGCTCAGCAACGTCAGCGTCGATATTCTCGGCGGCCAGCTGACCATGCAGCAGCTGCGCATGCCGCAGCACGATCCGGCGCTGCTGCGCCTGCGGCACATCTCCAGCAGTGAGCTGGTGAGCGCGGTGAATATCAAACAGTTCGCCATGTCCGGCGCGTTTAACGGCGCGCTGCCGCTGTGGCTGGATAACGAAAAATGGATAGTCAAGGACGGCTGGTTGAGTAACCCCGGTCCGATGACCCTGCGCCTTGACCCGGATATGGCCGATGCGATGGTGAAGGACAATATTTCAGCGGGCGCAGCGATCAACTGGCTGCGCTATATGGAGATCGCCCGCTCGTGGACGCGCATTAATCTCGATAATCTCGGCGTCCTGACGCTGCAGGCGACGATTAGCGGCACCAGCCGCGTCGGGGAGAGAAGTAATACGGTCCATCTCAACTACTCTCATCAAGAGAACATTTTTGACCTGTGGCGCAGCCTGCGCTTCGGCGACAACCTGCAGGCATGGCTTGAACAGAATGCGGTGCTTCCCGCTCAGCGCTGTAAGGATAAGCAACACTGTACGCCTGTTGGGACAGGCGCTAAGGAACAACGATGATAAAACTGCTAACGATGCTGCTGGCAACGACGATACTGCTGACGGGCTGTACACCGCGGATTGAGATTGCGGCATCGAAGGAGCCGATCACCATCAATATGAATGTCAAAATTGAACATGAGATTCATATCAAAGTGGATAAGGACGTCGAGAATTTGCTCAAGTCGCGTAGCGACCTGTTCTGAGGTGGCGATGAGAAAACGACTGTTGACGACCGCCCTGGCGCTGGCGCTCTTTAGCGCCCCGGCGATGGCCCTGACGCTCGGCGAGGCGCGGGAGCAGGGACGAGTTGGCGAAACGCAGAGCGGCTATCTTGCCCCGCTGCGCCAGGACCGGGAAACGCTGGATCTGGTGAAGCAGATCAACGCCGCGCGCAGCGAAGGCTATCAGCGGCTGGCGGATGAGAACAACCTGCCGGTGGATGAGGTGGCGAAAATGGCCGGCCAGAAGCTGGTTACGCGGGCGCAGCCGGGTGAATACGTCCAGGGTCTGAACGGCAAATGGCTGCGTAAGTAATCAGCGGCAGCGCTTGCGGTACTCTCCCGGTGAAACGCCGAAGCGCTGCTTGAAGGCGGTCGAGAAGTGGCTGTGGTCGCTAAAGCCCCAGCTGTAGCCGATCCCCGCCAGCTTTTCATCATCGTGGGCGTTGCTCAGCGCCCGCGCGCACAGATCCAGACGGCGGTTCTTAATATACTGGGCCACCACCAGCCCCTTATCGGCGAACAGCCGGTAGAGGCTGCGCACCGACATCCCCGTTTCGCTGGCCAGCCACTCCGGGCGCAGATGTTCCGCCTGAATCGACTCATCAATCAAAGCCATAATTTTCTGAAACTGCTTCTCCCGCCGCGACGGCTGGGCTTCGTGATGGTGCAGCATCGGGCGCAGCAGGCAGACGATGGCTTCCAGAGCGGCCTCGCTCTCGCTCTGCGAAAGCGCCGGGCTGCTCATGCTTTCGTGCAGCAGACGCTGGCTCAGCTGCACCATCGGCAGGGACTTGCCCAGACGGGTGGCGATGCTGATTTCGCTCCCGCGCAGCTGCTGCTCCAGCAGCTGGCGGGGCAGCAGCAGCGACGCCTGGCGCGAGGTTTGCTGCCAGAAGATAGAGCAGGGGCGGGAGGCATCGATCAGGGTGATATCGCCGGCTTCCAGCACCACCTGACGATCGTCCTGCTCGATGGCCGCCTGGCCGGAGAGCTGGAATACGGTATAAAACCAGGCGTCGTTATCGCGCCTGATTTCGTTGCGGGTGCGGTACAGGTTGACGCCGCGCGCGGTGACGGTGCTGACCTTGAGATTGCCGGCATAGCTGGCGTCAATCTCCCCGTGAAAGTCGCTGTCCAGCGGACGTGCGGCAAAGTTTCCGCAGACCTGATTGATTTTCGCCAACCAGCGCTGGTAGTCCTGTCCGTTATCTGCCGCCGCCATAGCTCGTCTCTTGTAATAATAATGTTTTCGTATTGTTGCATTTACGCTGCGCCAAACAAGAGCGAAGCGCGGAGTATATGAAAGAACTATTACCTGAGGCACATTTTTGCCCGCGCAATATGCCTAATTGCGGCGGCTGTCACAGCGGCAAAAACGAATGTCACAGAGAAAAAAGCGCGAAGCCTGAGCGCGTCGTAGACTGAATTCACGATCCGTGAGGAATAAGGAAGCGATATGTCCACAGCACAGGTAGCGCTGCTTGCCAGCGTACAGCAGTTTTTAGACAGACAGCATGGCGTGTATATCGACGGCGCCCAGCAGGCGGTACAGAGCGAAAAGCGGCTGACCGTCTGGAACCCGGCGACCGGGGAGGCGATAGCCAGCACGGCGGACGCCGGTGCCGCGGACGTCGACCGCGCCGTGATGTCGGCGTGGCGCGCGTTTGTCTCCCACAGCTGGGCAGGACGCACGCCGGCCGATCGCGAACGTATCCTGCTGCGCTTTGCCGACCTGGTTGAGCAGCACGGCGAGGAGCTGGCGCAGCTGGAGACCCTCGAGCAGGGCAAGTCGATTAATATCTCCCGCGCCTTTGAAGTCGGCTGTACGCTGAACTGGATGCGCTACACCGCCGGGCTGACCACCAAAATCAGCGGCCGCACGCTGGACGTGTCGATTCCGTTCCCGCAGGGCGCGCGCTACCAGGCGTGGACCCGCAAGGAGCCGGTCGGGGTGGTGGCGGGGATCGTGCCGTGGAATTTCCCGCTGATGATCGGTATGTGGAAGGTGATGCCGGCGCTGGCGGCAGGCTGCTCCATCGTGATTAAGCCCTCGGAGACCACGCCGCTGACCCTGCTGCGCGTGGCGGAGCTGGCGAGCGAAGCCGGCGTGCCGGACGGCGTATTTAACGTGGTCACCGGCAGCGGCGCGGAGTGCGGGGCGGCGTTAACC
>NZ_JAQGFU010000302.1:0-3678 GCF_030078455.1 Klebsiella sp. Ech2A
CGCGTACACCAGGCCGCTGCCCTTTTTGGTGGTGGTGGCAACGTAAGCCTTTTTCGGCCCCAGGCCGACGACTTTGGTCGTGCCGGTCAGCGCCGCTTTGTAGGCCGCCACCGACTGCGGGCCAAAGAACACGTCAGCGCGTCCGGACTGGATATAGAGATTACCCGAGGCGTCGTCGGTGAGGTACACCGGCAGCGCCGGCTGGCGCCCCGCCGCTTCGTTCTCGGCGTTCCAGCCGAGCAGAATACGCTCCTGGTTGGTGCCGGAGCCGACAATCACCTTCCGCCCGGCAAGATCCGCCGCGCCGCTCACCCTGGCTATCGGGCTGGTGGATTTAACGGAAAAGGCCAGGGAATCGACGCGATAGGTGGCAAAATCGAATTTCTGCTTGCGCTGCTCGGTCACCGCGATATTCACCAGCGCCACGTCATAGCGCCCGGAGGTGATGCCCAGCGGTCAGTCCTCCCACGCCGTCGGCACCAGCCGGAGCTTGAGCCCGAGGCTGCCGGCCAGCAGGCGGGCGATATCCGGATCGCTGCCGATGCGCGTGCGGTTATCGCTCGCCAGCAGCGCCAGCGGCGGTGAATTCAGCGCCGAGATAGCCACCGTCAGCGTCCCGGGCTCAACGAAGCGATAATTGGCCGGGATCTGCGCAATCGCCCGGCTGTCCGCCGTCACCGGCAGCGGCCGCTCGTTGGCCCGCAGGTCAATCTCCGCCTGCGCCCCCGCCGGGATGATACCCATCATTAATGCCAGAAGTCCTTTTCTCATGCCGGAAGCACCTTCGATAAAAATTGCCGCGTGCGCTGATGCTGCGGATGGTTAAGGACCTCATCGCTGCTGCCCTGCTCAATGATTTTACCATCGACCATAAAGACCACCTGATCGGCGACCTCACGTGCAAAACCAATCTCATGCGTCACCACCACCAGCGTAGTGCCGGAGCGCGCCAGCTTCTTGATAACATCAAGCACCTCGCCCACCAGCTCCGGATCCAGCGCCGAGGTTGGTTCGTCAAACAGAATCACCCGCGGCTTGAGGGCCAGCGCCCGGGCGATGGCAATGCGCTGCTGCTGACCGCCGGAGAGATGCCGCGACCAGGCATCGGCTTTGCTGCGCAGCCCCACCACGTCGAGCAGCTCGTAGGCCTGCTCGATGGCCTCCTTGCGGCTGGCCCGTCCGTGGGCAATCGGCGCCTCAATCAGGTTTTCCAGCACCGTCAGGTGCGGGAACAGGTTGAAGTTTTGAAAAACGTAGCCGACGTTCACGCGCTGGCGGAGGATCTCTTTTTCCTTCAGCTCGTACAGCCTGTCGCCCTGGCGGCGATAGCCGATATAGTCACCATCGATTTGGATAAAGCCCTCATCAACGCGCTCAAGGTGGTTAATGGCCCGCAGCAGGGTGGATTTCCCCGAGCCGGAAGGCCCGAGGATCACCGTTACCGTGCCGGGCTCTATCTCCAGGGAGACATCGTCCAGCGCCTTATGGCGGCCAAAATATTTGCTAACGCCGGTAATCGAGATGTGGCCGTTATGAGAGTTGGGCATGGACGGGCTCCTGCGTCTGCGGTGAACGAGAGGCTTCGGCAACGCGAGTGCGGCGCTGGCTGTTTACCGCCGAGCGGCGCTCGCTGCGCGCCAGCGCGCGTTCGACCAGATATTGGATAAGCGACAGGACGCTGGTGATCGCCAGGTACCACACCGCGCCGACCATCAGCAGGGGGATCACTTCCTGGGTGCGGTTGTAAATCATCTGGATGGTGTAAAACAGCTCCGGCATCGCCAGGACGTAGACCATCGCCGTCCCCTTGGCGAGGCTGATAATTTCATTGAAGCCGGAGGGTAAAATGGTGCGCAGCGCCTGCGGCAGAATAATGCGCAGGGTGCGCCGCCACGCCGGCAGGCCGAGCGCCGCCGCCGCTTCATACTGACCGTGATCGACGCCGAGGAAGCCGCCGCGAATAATTTCCGCGGTATAGGCGCTCTGCACCAGCGTCAGCCCGACTACCGCGGTGGAGAACTGCCCCAGCACGTTGATGGTTTGATAGCTGCCCCAGCTGATGCTGGTAAAGGGGATACCGAGCGACAGCGTGTCGTACAGATAGGAGAAGTTGTAGAGAATAATCAGCACCACGATCAGCGGCAGCGAGCGGAACAGCCAGATATATCCCCAGGAAAGGCTGCTCAGCAGCCACGAGGAGGAGAGCCTGGCCAGCGCCAGCAGGCCGCCAAAAATCACGCTCAGCACGGTGCCAAGCAGGGTCAGCAGCAGAGTTTGCCCAAGCCCTTCGAGGATCACCGGGTCAAAGAACCAGCGCGCGAAGACCGCCCACTCCCAGCGGGGGTTAAAGGCCACCGACTGCACGACGACGGCCAGCACCAGCAGCGCCAGCACCGCGCCGACGGCGCGCAGCGGATAGCGCGCCGGGATAACTTTTATCGTTTCAGATGTTTTCATCGTTGCTCCTCAGGCGCTCTGGCCTAGCGCGCTAACCGCCAGCGCTTTGCTAAACCGCAGCCGTCCGTCATAGGGCGGCCGGCTGTACTCTTCCGGGTTGCGGTCGAGGTCGAACTGCGGCTCATAGCCCTGGCTCAGATAGAGCTTCACCGCCTCCGGCTGACGAAAGCCGGTGGTCAGGTAGATATGGCTGTAGCCCGCCAGCACCGCCCGACGCTCCAGCTCCTGCACCACCTTCGCCGCCAGCCCCTGCTGGCGCAGCGCGTGGTGGGTCCAGATGCGTTTAATTTCGGCGGTATTGGCATCCTTCGGCTTGTAGGCACCGGTGGCGATAATCTCCCCCTCGCGCTCAAGTACGATAAACAGCCCCTGCGGCGCCAGATACCATTCGGTTAGCTCAACTTCGGCATCGCGGGAAAAATAGTCCCCGTAGCGCGAAGCGTACTCGGCAAACAGGCCGTCAATGACCGGCTGCAGCTCGGGGGCTTCGGGTGAAACATCGCGGAATACGTCGCTCATACTGACTCCTGTTAATCGCCCAGTCCGGCCGGATTAATCTCTGACTGCGGGATGCTCTCGACGCCTTCCCCCCAGCGGTTAAGCACTTTGGCGTAGTCGCCGCTGTGGATGGCGCCGTTCAGCGCCGTCTGCACCGGAGTGACCAGGCCGCTGCCCTTTTTCACCGTCACCGCAATGTGGGCCGCCTTCGGCCAACCGCCGTCAACGCTGCCCACCAGCCTGGTTTTGCCGGTTAGCGCCGCTTTCCATGCGCCAATCACGTTGGGGCCAAAGAAGGCGTCGGCGCGGCCGGACTGCAGCGCGAGGGTCAGCGCGGCGTCATCTTTGGTGTAGACCGGGGTAAAGGGCTTCAGCCCCTTCTTAAGATTCTCCGCGTTCCACGCCAGCAGGATGGCCTCCTGGTTGGTGCCGGAGCCGACGATAATGCGCAGGCCGGCAATCTCCTCCGCTTTGTCAATTTTGCTCAGCGGGCTGGTGCTCTTGACGTAGAAGCCCAGCGAATCCTTGCGGTAGGTGGCGAAATCAAACTTCTCTTTGCGCTCTTTGGTCACCGTAATATTGCTGATCGCGGCATCATATTTGCCGGAGACCACGCCGAGCGGCCAGTCCTCCCACGAGGTTGGGACCACGTTCAGCTGCAGGCCGAGGCTATCGGCCACCAGGCGGGCGATATCCACCTCGCTGCCGAGCAGGGTTTTGTTA
>NZ_JAQGFU010000303.1:0-3675 GCF_030078455.1 Klebsiella sp. Ech2A
TGGGTCTACTCGGGGTTCCTGCCGATGTCGCAAAAGCAGCTGATGGCGATGATCCTCGGCGGCGCCTGCGGCGTGCTGACGCTGATCGGCGGCGCGGGCCTGCTGGTCCGCCGCCTGACCAACCCGCGCATTCGCGCGACCTCGTCGACGGCGGATATTCTGATCCTCAGCATCCTGCTGATTCAGTGCATTCTTGGCCTGACGACGATCCCCTTCTCCGCCCGACACCCGGACGGCAGCGAGATGCTCAAGCTGGTGGACTGGGCGCAGGCGGTGGTGACCTTCCACGCCGGCGCTTCGGCGCATCTTGACGGCGTGGCGATTATCTACCGCGTCCATCTGGTGCTGGGGATGACTATCTTCCTGATATTCCCGTTCACCCGGCTGGTCCACGTCTGGAGCGCGCCGGTCGAGTACCTGACCCGCCGCTACCAGGTGGTACGCTCAAGGCGCTGAACCCTTACCCTTTTACAGGCAAATGGTCTGTTGTTCGCAAACCGCATTCAACAGACCATCCTTTCTCAGACCCGATAGCTGCAGGTATCGATCAATCGATATCCGCAATTTTATTGCCAGGAGAGATGTTGCGGAATTTTAGAGTCGAAGAATAGCGGCTGGGGTTGCGTTGGGTAGAGAGTGGAATACTCCTCGGGGAAAGTTTGTTGCGCCAGATTCTCCACCGCGTTCAGCGTATCGCTTAAGCTTGCTCCGTTCAATTTAAGTCCGGTGAGCACAGCCTGCGTTTTCCCGCCAATAATGCCATCAATATTGCCTATATTCTCGCCTAAACGAATCAGTAGCGCCTGCAGTTGGGCCTCCTTCTGCTGACCACCAAAAAAATCGACCGGAATATTCGCGGCTAAAATGGCCGAAGCCGCGCCGGCCATATAAGGGTCAGGGAAATTATTTCCGAACTTATTCTGATAATAATTAATAACGGTCTGATGACTCCCTCGGCATTCAAAATGCCATGCTTCGTTTTTATGCATATCCGGTGAGGAAATAATGGGCACAATATTATATTTTTTAGCCAGCGACCAAAAATTAGCCAGCGGCATTCCTGTTTTTCCCAGCTCAATATCCATTGCCCTACCGGCCTCATGAAAACTCCCGCCGGGAGGCGGACTATAGGCCTTTTTTTTGCCGTTAATGTAATCTAAATGCGCCTGGAGCTGCATATCATGGGAGCGAAAGAGATCGCTTAGGACAAGTTTCCCGCCCAGGCTAGCAACCTCAGACGCCAGCGCGTAAATAGCTCCCGCCATATCTGGCGTCGCTTTTGCCATGTAGTCGGGCAGCATGACAGTCGCCCCGGACTTATTTTTATAAATGGATTCAATGACTACCGAAACCAGAGGTGTGTGCATTTTATTCCCCCTATCAATAGCAATATTGTTGGCCGCCGCCACAAAGCTACGACCATCAGCCGGCATGGAAATAAATGTTATGAAAAAATCAGCGTGTTATATCCAAGATGAGATATTTTAAATAGCATCATAATAAATTAACTCACCGCTATTTTTTCTATGGAATAATGGCACAAATCGCTAAAAACACAATCCGAAAAATAAAAACAATAATGATTTAAAATTCAACAGGTTATTGATTTTTCGACGGCCATATAAATTTCACATTTCACGGCCATCGATAATTAATAAAAACTTTGGATGCCTTCGGCGCTCGGTGATACTCTCCGGAGAAATACCTTTCATAACTAATCATTTTGTCGCAAAAAATTCCGCTGATGTCATATCTATTCAGCAATGAATCGTGGGCAATTTACCGTTGATGTCGACAGTATGAATAGTCTGAAAGCGCTGAATGGCCCGGTTCAAGGGACGGCTTAGCCTTTTGTATTTCATCGTCGTTGAGCAAAACCTCGTCAAAGGCTATGTAGAAAAACCGCGCTTCACCTCCAGATTCCAAGTAGTTCGCCAGACCGACCTTCACCCATTCCGCGTTAAGCGCCGGCAGCGATGCCGGCGCTTAAACGGCGTCGCTATTTACCCGCCTCCGGATGGGTGTCGAATGCCGCCATCACCGCCGCGAGGTCCGCCTCGCTAAAGCCGTGCTTCGCGTCATTTACCCCGAGGCCAAATCGCGTTTGCAGCGTTTCATACAGCGCCGCCACGTCGGGCAAATCAACCTTCTCCACCACCCGGCTGCTATCCCAGTGGGTAAAGTGGAAGTTGGTTAAGGTCATCTTCCCGCCGTCAGCCAGGTGGCGGCACATCAGCAGATGGTGGCGAAAATGCGACTGCGGCCAGTGGGCGGACCAGAAATTACCCATCACGTAGTCGGCGGCAAACTGACAGCCTAAATCGAAATGATACATCGACTGCCAGTGCTCGTGATGGCTGAACTGCAGCGTCCAGCGCTCGCCTTCGTGCAGCAGGCGGTAAACCCCGTGCGGGGTCTGCTGCTCAACGTCCGCCAGCAGCCTGATAGGCGCCGTCAGCGTTTGCCCGCCGAAGCCGACGTCGGCAATCCAGCGCTCGCCCTCCACCTCAACCAGCAGCAGGCGGTGGGTTCGCGGCGGCATCTGCGGCGGATTCGCCAGCACCACGCGCCCCAGCAGGCTGCGTACCGAGAAGCCAATCTCGCTCAACGCCCGCTCGAGCAGGCCGTTCTGCTCGAAGCAGTAGCCGCCGCGGCGGGCGTTAATCAGCTTGTCCTCCAGCGACCGATCGTCAAGATGGATCTCCCGCGGCAGCAGAACGTCGAGGTTCTCAAACGGGATCGCGCTGTTGTGGTGGATATGCAACGACCGCAGGGTGTTAATCGAGGCATCAGGGGTTCCCGTCCAGCCCAGACGAGAAAAATAGGCGCGTAAAAATGGGCTCATCAATGTCTCCAGCATTCGGTGTGCGTCATTTATAGCGTATTTTTCCCGCCTCACCGGTATTTTTGTGCGATCCTGAGGCTCAGCGCGCGCTGCGCTGCATCAGCGCCAGGGCGCTCAGCATCAGCGTCAGGCCGGTCAGCAGGGTCAGCGTCGCCATCGCCATGCCCTGTCCCGCCGAACCCTGCTCAAACTGACGCCAGATAAACACCGCTACGGTCTGGGTGCCCGCCGGAGCCAGCAGCAGGGAGGTCACCAGCTCGCGCGAGGCGACCGCAAACACCATCAGCATCGCCGCCAGCAGCGCCGGAAACACCAGCGGCAGGACGATCAGGCGCAGCGCCTGCAGCGGCGAAGCGCCGTGCACCCTGGCCGCCGGCTCCAGATTATTACCGAGCTGGCGCAGGGCGCTGCCCACGTAGCGCACCGGCCACGGCAGCAGCAGGCAGCAGTAGGAGAGCAGCAGCATAAACCAGGTGTTATACGGCGAAACCGGCCAGAACGGGCGGTTCCACAGCAGAATCAGCCCCACCCCAACCACCACGCCGGGCAGCGCCGCCGGCATCAGCGACAGCGCATCGATTATCGCGCTGCCGCGGATTTTTTGGATCAGCACCAGCCACGCCGCCACCAGCCCCAGCAGGCCAACAATCAGCGCCGAGGCCAGCGCCAGCGAAAGGCTGGTCCCCAGCGCCGAAAGCGCATCGCCCTGCTGGTTAAACAGCGCAATAAAGTGGTTAAAGGTAAAATTATCCGCGCCGATCCCGCCCGACAGCGTGCCCATCAGGCTGGTCACCACCGTCGATGCCACCGGCAGCACCACCGCCAGTCCG
>NZ_JAQGFU010000304.1:0-3655 GCF_030078455.1 Klebsiella sp. Ech2A
GTTCATAGGAATTTCGGCGTAGCCGTCGGTGCGGCCTTCGGCTACCCAGGCAAGCGCCAGCGCGCCGGAACCGCCGCGGCGCACGCTGGCACCAAGATTAAGCATCGCAGCCATGACGTCCAGGTAGTGGCGCTGGCTGTGGCGAGAAGACCAGCCCAGCTCCACGCAAGCCCGCTGCGCGTCGGTAATGGCGCTACAGCGCAGCGGCTGGCCGTTTTTCAGCGCATAATGGCCGCGGCGAGCCAGGTAGAGTTCCTGGCTTACCGGGTTATAAATAGCGCCCAGCTCGGTGATGCCGTGGCGAACCCAGGCGATGCACACGCAAAAATGGGCAATACCGCGGGCAAAGTTGGCGGTGCCGTCGATCGGATCTACCACCCACAAACTCTCCGCGCTGGCGGGCTGGCTGGCGGTCTCTTCGCCGAGGATCAAATCTTGAGGGAAGGCTTCGTTAATAGCACCTGAAATCAGTGCTTCAACGAAGGTGTCCGCCTCGGTCAGGATATCCTGATGACCCTTCAGTTCATATTCGCCCGCTTTGCGGGTCTGGAAGAAGCGCAGGGCGGTATCTCCGGCTTCGACGATAATACGTTTGAGAGTCGCTTCGCGCTGTTCAATATCAATAGTGGTCAAGGTGTGCTGCCCGTTATAAATGAATGAGGTGTTGCCCGGTTATGTTGTCTGAACCTATTTCTTGTAGTTCAGGCTCCAGAGATCCTGCCAGTCCTGGCGGCTATCCCAGTCTTCTTGTACCGTGGTGGTCAGGTACACCATCAGTTCGCCGCGATATTTTTCAATGCCGGATGCCTCATCGGCCGGCAGTTTTACCTGCTGGTTGGTGGACATTTTGCCGTCTATGCCCTGCGGCGCGATCCCGTCGGCGCTCATCAGGTAGTGGATAAACAGCTTCGCGCTATTCGGGCTTTTGCTGCCGGTGGCAACCACGCCGAGGCTCGGGTAATTCCAGCCGATGAACGGTTTCAGCCCATTACATAGGCCCAGCTTCATGCCCTGCTTGTTGTCGCGGAATTTGGCTGTGGACACCAGGCCGACAAAGTCGGTTTTACTGTCCGGCGCGCCGATGGCGGAAGCGGCGTCGTTATCTGAATGAGTCAGCAGTACGCCGTTGCCCGCCAGCGCTTTGACAAAGGCTGCCGTGGCAGATTTTTCATCGGTTTGTAGCGGCTTGCCGAACTCCTGCTGATAGGCGTCACGAATCTGCTGGTCGTAGTGGGTTTCCATCTGGCTGAACCAGTCGGTGTAAGCCGGTTTGCCCGTCGGGTCCTGCATTGCCACGCGTCCGCGCCATTTCGGTTCCGTCAGTTGCCAGAGGTTGGTAATCGGGCAGGTGGCGTGACGTTCGGTGTTATAGGCGAACACGTTGGGGGCTAACACGATGGTCAGCGGATTTTGGCTGCGGGCGGCAATGCTGCCTTTGAGATCGTCCGGCACCCAGCTTTGCACATAGCCTTTATTCAGCAACTGAACCGTTCCCGCAGGGGCATCCTCAATGATGGCAACGTCGGTCCGCACGTTTTTGGCCTGCGCCTCCCGGCTCATAATTTCAATAATCTGCGGGGCATCGGCTTTTACGCCGCTGGCCTTTAGCCCATATTTTTCGCTGAAGGCCTTCGCCTGCTGCACGATCTTACCGGTTGAGGCGTAAACCGTCATCGGCTGCTCCTGCTTTGCTGCGGCGATCAGCGCCTGCAAATCGAAGGTTTCAGCCTGGGCGTGGTGGCTGCTTAATAGCGTGGCGGCAATCGAGATGGCGGCCAGATTATGCTTCATGGTAGTTCCTCAAAAGTCAGTATGCGGTTAATTCATGGAGAAATCGTGACGCAGCCCGTTGCTATTAAAGAAGTGCAGAGAGGCGGTCGGGAGCTGGCAGTGAACCTGCTGGCTAACCTGCCAGCGCGGGCGCAGCTGCGTGGAATGGAACAGACGATCCTGCCCGGCAATCAGTTCAATCACCCAGCTTCCGCCGGTAGGCATAATGTTATCGATGGTCATCGGGATACCGTTGTTATCCGGTTCCTGGCTGAGAACGATCTCTTCCGGACGAATGCCGCAGTGCCGGGTTTGTTCATGCAGGGTGAAGCGCTGCTGTAGATGCTGCGCCAGCCCGCTGGATGGCTGATGGAGTGGGATCATATTCAGGCGTGGCGTTCCGATAAACTCGGCCACAAAGCGGTTCGCCGGCGTCGCGTAAATCTCATCCGGCGTACCGACCTGCTGCATATGGCCGGCGCTCATCACCGCAATGGTGGTCGCCAGGGTCATGGCTTCCCACTGATCGTGGCTGACAAAAACGATGGTGGTGCCAAAGGTTTCATGTAGACGGCGCAGCTCGGCGCGCATCTCCAGGCGCAGCGCGGCGTCCAGGTTGGAAAGCGGTTCGTCCAGCAGCAGTACGCCGGGATTAACCGCCAGCATGCGGGCGAGGGCGACGCGCTGCTGCTGGCCGCCGGAGAGCTGTGCCGGATAGCGTTTGGCGTAATCAGCGATACGCAATTTCTCCATCACGTCCTGACAGCGGGCGATACGCTCTTTAGCGGCGATTTTCTGCAAACGCAGGCCAAAATCAACGTTCTGCTCCACGGTCATGTGCGGCCAGAGCGCATAGCTCTGAAAGACCAGGCCAATCCCGCGTTTTTCCGGCGGGACGTAGATGCCGTGGGCTATTGAGTCAACGATCCTATCGCCGATAGCAATCTCGCCGCCGCAGGCGTGCTCGATGCCGGCAATCATGCGCAGGATCGTGGTTTTTCCGCAGCCGGAGGGTCCCAGCAGGCACATAAATTCGCCGTCTTTTACCGTCAGGTTGATATTGTTTACCGCCGGGGTATCGCTGCCCGGATAGGTTTTTGTCAGATTATTTAAGTGAATCGTCGGCATTTTATTTCTCCAGACCCTCTGCAAGACCGGTACCGGTGATCTTTTGGATCATCAATGTGCCAGCCCATGAAATCAGTGCGATCATCAGCACCACGGCATTGGCCGCCTGCTGGTAGTTGTAGTCAATCAGGCGCAAGGACCAGGTGGTCAGGACATCCGTTGCGGGAGTCGCGAGGATGACGAACAGGCTGACGCCCTTGATGCCCGAGATAAACGGCAGCAGGATTCCTGTTGCCAGCGGTGCGGCCTGAATAGGAATAACAATGCGGCGGATACGGGTGAACCATCCAGCGCCGGCAATGCGCGCGGCTTCCTCGGCTTCTTTACCTAGCTGGGTCATCGCGGCAATACCGGAGCGGCTGGCGTACGGCATTTTTTCCGCAATCAGCGCTAGTACCAGCAGCAGCGGCGTGCCGTACAGCGCCGGAACCGGCCCGCGAGCGACCGCAAACAGAGACAGAAACGCGGCGGCAAAGGCGATGCCCGGCACAAGGTAGGGCAAAAATGTCAGCTGGCGCAGGAAGGAAGAGAGCCAGCGGAAGTGGCAGCGCATCACCGCGTAGCCAACCAGCAGGCCGAGAATACCGCAGACGATGGACGCCGAGCCGACGATCAGCAGCGTATTCCATACCGTGTGCCAGAACTCGGCCGTGAGCAGAATGCCGTTACGCAGGGCCACGGTATCGAGGTCATGACCAATCCAGTAGGCGAGGGTGAAGTTATCGGCGGTAAAGCGGCCGGGAAGCGTCATTATCGT
>NZ_JAQGFU010000305.1:0-3625 GCF_030078455.1 Klebsiella sp. Ech2A
CGGCCTGCGGGTCTTGCACCGCAAAAACTGCGCTCTGCAATGTTACCTCGCCTGCGGGATGCGGCCCGTCGAGCCCCTGAGCACGTAGCCGCGTCAGACGTGCGTCATCGCCCTCTCCCCACTGCAAAATAAAGGGATACGGCAGGCCGTTAAAATCGCCATCGACAGTGAAAATCCGCCAGCGAATGATATTGCCCTGCGGATCGTTACGCTGGCCGTCGACAATCGGAGAGACATTCAGCCCTTTGCTGCGCAACTCCGCATGCGTCTGGTCAATATCATCCGTGCGCAGCGCCACCCGATGCAGAGCCTGGTTTTCCGGCAGCAGCTGCGCCGCGTCGCGGGAGAGCAAAAAATCGGCCTGCGCCGACGCCAGCTCGGCACGATCGTAGATGGCGAGAAATTCGATATAGGTCAGCCCGAAATAGCTGAGCGCATTCCAGGTCCCCCAGTCGGGGTGACGCCCGCCGGCAAGTGCGCTGAGCTTGTGGCCGGCAAACGCGGCAATCGCCTCGGCCGGCTGGTTCACAAACTGAACGACGTGATCCCATTTTAATGTTGTCATTACGCCTCCTGAGTCTGGGAGAAACGCAGGCGGCAGGCGGCATCACCCCGCGCCAGCGCGGTCTCAACCGCTAACTGCATGCCCTCGAACGCATCGGTTAACGCATGATCCCCTACCATGCAGATATCGCACAGCGTCTCAATCTGGCGGGCATCGCGCCCCTGCTGACGCCAGCAGTTGACGTAAGGGCAATAATGGAACAGCACAATAAACTCTGACGGGCTGACCGAAACGGCCTCCATTTCGTAAACCCGCGATTCCAGCCCGCGGGTAAATAGAGCGGCAAACTCCTGCAAATCGTTGCCGCGACGCATCTTCGCGCGGAAGGAATGCCCGATATCAAGGCCATAACGGCGGATAGCGTCACGCGCATAATCGTCGGGCTGATTGCGCTGCCGGGATTCATCCAGCAAATAGCCTAGCGTCGCGGCGCGCTTTTCGGTGATCGCGCGCAGCGCAAGGGTAACGTCGTCGTCCAGGCTCGGTGCGTTGTGCCCCGAAGCGGGCTGTTTTGTATTCATCAGGCAGCACTCCCCTTAAACAATCATTCCCAGTCGGTGTTCACTTTGACGTTTTCCGCCCCCGGTAAAGCGTAAACATCTTCGTCGTACCACTTGCGGGACAGTTCGGCGAGCGTGCCGTCCTTTTTGAGGGCGGCAAGCTCGTTGTCGATAGCTTCGATCAGTTTCGGGTCAGCACTCTTTTTGTATAAATAGACGTTGGGGAACAAGCCGACGGACTCAGAGGCTTTTAGATTAAGATTGAGAGCTTTGTTTAACGCCAATAATGCGCCAATCGGGTAAATAGCCGCATCGTACTCTCCGGAGGCAACGGCTTTGAAAATGTCCGCCGCAGATTGCTCGCCGTTCGGCTGGAGATTGATTTGCTGGCCGGGGTGCTTTTTGTTGTAGTTATCGATAACGGTATAGCGCGCATCAGATGTATGAATCGGCACCAGTTTCTTCTTACCGCCGGCAAGATCTCCCAGCGTATGAATATCGTTTTCGTTGTTACGCACAATTAAACGCAGGTCGCTGATACCCGAAGGCTGGCCAGAGTGCGCATACTGTGCCGCGCGCTCTTTGGTGAGATAAAAATGGTCCGCTGCGAGGGTATAGGCGCCGGTGGACAAACCGACGATCATCGCATCCCGGGAGACCGCATTAAAATGGAACCTATAGTTGGTGAGCTTCCGATCGATGATTTTTAATAACTCACCGTCGTAGCCGGTAATATTGTTATTATCATCCACAAAGCTGAACGGGAATCCGTTCGCGTTGACCACCACCTCAACGGTTTGCGCATTCGCGCTTTTTTCGGCCGCCTGGGCCACCGTGACCTGCATTGCCAACAGCAGCGACCCCAACATTAACACCTTATTTTTGAACATACTTCTTTCCCCAAAATGAGTGAGATGGAACCACTTTTGGCGCATGGTTTTTCCACCGGTTACTGAGATACTCCTCGATATGTCGCAATATCCGGGTAAGCACCAGACAGAGCGCAATATAAATAATCAGGACGATGCAGTAGGCCTCCACGTAATGAAAACCACGCGCTGCAGCAATATTCGCCTTTGCCATAACATCAACCACCGTGATGGTATAAACCAGCGACGTATCCTTGATCAGGTCAATCAGGACGCTGGTGTAGTTGGGTAAAGCGGAGACCGCCGCCTGCGGGAAAATAATGCGCCGAAACTGGGTAAAGCCGGTCAGGCCTATCGACCATGCGGCCTCTCGCTGCCCCTTTTCAACCGAATTCCACGCCGAACGAAACGTCTCTGCGAAGTACGCGCTAAACACCACTGAAAAAGCGGCTACGGCGGCCACCAGCGGCGAGAGCTTGTAGCTGAACGGGGTATCCTGCGGTCCGCCAAAAAGCCCGTTGGCAAGCCACGGCCAGGCGTAAAAAACAAAATAGAGCATCACCAGCATGGGGATCGAGCGGCCAAAAGAGATAAACACCGTGACCAGATATTTCACGTACGGCACGTCGCGGATCATCACCCAGGCCAGAATGGCTCCTGCCAGCGTCGAGAAAATTAACGCTAAAAAGGTAATCAGCAAGGTTATCGGTAGAGCGCTGAGTATAAAGGTGAAATTATCCCGGATAAAATCGATGCTAAACATAGTCGTGTTTTACTCCAGTAAATATTGATACTTTTTCTCAATGCGCGTAGTGAGATAAAAGATAATAACGTTAAGCAACCAGTAAATAAGAATGACGCTAATAAATGCCGCAACCTGCTTCGCGCCATAGCTGTTCTGCGATATTTTCTGTGCCCGACCAAAAATATCGACAATGCCAATAATATTAACCAGCGAGGTCATCTTTACGAGGTTGATTAAAAGATTGCCAAAGTTGGGAATGGCGATAATGAGTCCTTGCGGAAAAATGACATGCGCGATGCCAATATACCAGGGAATATTCAGACTCCGTAGGGCCTCTTTTTGTCCTGGATCTACGGCGTTCCATGCCGAGCGCAGCATTTCTGCAAAATAGGGACTAATGCCAACCGAGATAGATAATATGGCAAAGGTCATATCGCTAATCAGTAACGCCGGCAGCTCAAGTGCGGAGAGAATCAGTTTGCCGCCGAAGAAGAACAGCAGGATTAACAGAGCCAGCGGCGCCCCGCGCAGCACATCGGTATAGGTTTTCGCCAGCCAGCTCAATAGCGATGAACGGCTAAACTGCAGGACCGCCGCCACCAGCCCAAGCGCCAGGCCGAGCAGCAGAGAGGCCAGCGTAATACCCAGCGTAACCGGCAGGTTTTCCAGTAATTTCGGCACAATGAACAGCAGATCGTCGAGAGTAAATAGCGGTTGTGGATTCATCGAGTTGACCTCAGGCGTGAAAACGTAATCGGGCCAGAAACGCCTGCGTCCGCGTGTGCAATGCCGCACCAAAAATCTGCTCAGGCGGCCCCTGCTCCACGATCTCGCCATTTTCCATAAACACCACTCTGGAGGCGACCTGGCGGGCAAACTCCATTTCATGAGTCACGATAATCATCGTTTGTCCGTTGGCGGCAATCTCCTGGATAAGCGCCAGGAC
>NZ_JAQGFU010000306.1:0-3599 GCF_030078455.1 Klebsiella sp. Ech2A
GGACCTTTCCCCGCCAGGAGCATCTGTACGGCCTGTTCGCCAACCGCCGGGCGGCCCTGCAGGCGCTGACCAGCCTCGCCGATGAACACCGGCTGTGCTACGGGCTGCTGGGGCTGGAACCGCTCAGCCGCGGCCGGGCCTGCTTTCGTTCCGCGCTAGGGCGCTGCGCCGGCGCCTGCTGCGGTAAAGAGAGCCTGGAAGCCCACAACGCGCGGCTGCACGCCAGTATGGCGCAGATGCGGCTGGTATGCTGGCCCTGGTCGGGCCCGGTTGCGCTGGAAGAGAAAGGGCCCGATATGACCCGCTATCATGTGATTCATAACTGGCTGTGGCTGGGGGCGGTCGAGACGCTGGCGCAGGCGCAAACGCTGACGCAGCTGCCGGCGGGCTTCGATCATGACGGCTACAAAATTCTCTGCAAGCCGCTGCTGGGCGGCGATTTTACGCTCCACCCGCTCCAGCCGGCGCCCTGACAAACGAAAAAACCGCCGGTCCTGCCCAAAGCCTGACGGCGTATGTTGGGCAGAACCGGCGGTCTTCATTCCGCGGGCTGAATTACTCAGCAGATGGAGGCATTTTACCTTCCGGCGCTTTACGATCTGTCAGATGCTTCTCAAAATTAGCATTGAACTGTTTTTTCTGTTCTGGCGTCAGAATGTTGTAAATCTTGTTCTGGGTTTCGATACGAGAGAGCGCCATATCTTTATGCTGCGCTTCCATCTTGTCGATTTGCGCTTCCGCTTTCGCCTTATCGAAGGTATCGCTCGCAATCAGCTCATGCATCGCGCGGCGCTCGTCGAGAGACGGACGTTTCATATTTTCGCGCTGGCCTTTCATGATGTCGCGGATCTGCTGTTTCTGCGCATCGGTCAGGTTCAGGCCTTTAAACATCATTTCATGCGGGCCGCCGTGCATTCCCTTATGTTGCATCATGGGTTTGCTGTCGGTCGGGGCGGCGGTGGTATCCGCTGCGTGAGCGAGGTTAGCGGCACCCAGGGCCAGAGTAGAGGCAACAAACAGAGCAGTAATCTTCTTCATATTCAGTCCTTACTTTAAGTTATTCTCACGGCCTGGTGCCGTGTTGACGAGATAAACTTTACGACGTTTATCGTCAATTAGTCAGAGCAAGCGTAAAACAATGAAAGTGTAAAAAACATTTTCTCACCAATTGTGGAGAAAATAAGGAAAATGAGGAGATAATTGCAACGAAAAATAATTAACAGGCTGTTTTATAAAGAAACTATGGAGATTATAAAGCAGCGGAGATTAAAAACAAAGCGGTTAGCCAGGAATAATCTGCAATCAAACTTCAGAGCACGAAAAAAATAAGACTATACAAGACGACCGACGGTGAAAATTTACGCCGCTGCGGTCAGGCAGCGGCGTATTTATGTTCAGGGCAGCCGCTCCAGCATCAGCCCGGCGCGCAGGCCCAGCGCCACCGAAGGGTTCGGGAACAGCACGTACTCCTCGGCCTTTTCCACCACGTAGCGGGTCTCACCGTCCTCTGCCAGCAGCGTCCCGGCGCTAAACGGCGTAAAGTTAAGCGTCTGCGCCGACATATGCAGCTGAAAACGTTCGCTGTCGCGGGTGATCTGCTGTACCACCCGATAGCGCAGCGCTTCGTGCCCCTCTTCTACCGCCAGGTCGCCGACCAGTAAACGCATCAGCGCGCGCTGGGTAACGGCAAATTGCGTCAGATCGTTCGCGCCAAACGGCAGCGCCTTGCCCAGCTCAAGAGTGCAGGCGAGCGCCGCAAAGCGGTCGCTGCTGAAGTGGGTAAAGGTACCTGCCGGCTGCTGATGAAAGACCAGCGCCTCCAGCCGCGCCGCGCCCAGCCAGCTAAGGAAGGCGTCATCCCACGGCGCCTGCCGCGCCGGAAGCACCCCAAAGCGGACGTGATGCGATCCGCGGATCGCGGTATGCAGATCGAGATGCCAGCGCGCGCCGCCGGCGTCGGCATAAAACCGCGTCAGCACCGTTTCCAGCCGCCGCGCCCGCCTCGTTTCATCGCTGGCGGGGAAGTTCTGCCAGCGTCCGCTAAACATACGGTTGATGTCGCTATCGAGATAGCGCCTGTCGGCCCGCAGCGCCGGAGGATTACCCAACACCCCCAGCAGCCGCCAGCGCAGCGGCAGCTCGCCGCTGAACAGCTGCCGCAGCAGGATGTCGGTCATCTCTACCGGCGCGGTTTCATTACCGTGAAGTCCGGAAGAGAGCACCAGAGCGCGCTCGCAGCGCGCGTGCGGCGTGAGCTGAAGCACGCCGTGGTCCAGCCAGTGCCAGCGGAAGTGCGCCGTTTCGCCGTGAAAATGATGGGGCAAACGCCCCGCGAGGGTTAATGTCAGAAAGTCGTCCACTGCGCCACCTCTATTGCTGGAACGGATAAACGGAACCGAGCTGCATAATCTGCGTCAGCCGGTCAAGGGCCTCGCGTCCTTCGCTCAGCAGCTGCGGGTCCGCCAGATCCGCCTGAGTCAGACGATCGCGGTAGTAGCGCTCGACCCAATCGTTAAGGGCGATGAACAGGCGATCGTTCATCAGAACCGCCGGGTTGACCGCCCGCAGCTCCTCTTCCGTTAGCACCACCCGCAGGCGCAGGCAGGCCGGGCCGCCGCCGTTGGCCATACTCTCGCGCAGATCGTAGACCTGCAGCTCATCGATGGGGTTGCCCTGCTCCAGCAGCCGGTTCAGATAGCGCCAGACGCCGGCGTGCTCCTGCGCCTCCTGGGGCAAAATAAGCCGCATCGCGCCGCCGGGTTTGCTCAGCAGCTGGCTGTTAAACAGGTAGGTCGCTACCGCCTCTTCAACCGTCACCGCGCTGGTCGGCACCACCACCGGCGTAAATCCGGCCACCAGTCCGGCCAGCCGGTGCAGCAGCTGTGGCTGATCGACAAACGCTTCCTCATGACAAAACAGCACCTGCTGATTGCTCACCGCAATGACATCGTTATGAAAAACGCCTTTATCGATAACCGCCGGGTTCTGCCGGGTGAAGA
This sequence comes from Klebsiella sp. Ech2A, assembly GCF_030078455.1. Lineage (NCBI taxonomy): Bacteria > Pseudomonadati > Pseudomonadota > Gammaproteobacteria > Enterobacterales > Enterobacteriaceae > Klebsiella > Klebsiella sp. Ech2A. Next base: position 3,000 of record NZ_JAQGFU010000306.1, read on the forward strand.
CGATCTGCCGGGGATTCACCTGATTGAGCCGCGCGACGGCCTGGCTGGCCTCCAGCGCCTGGCGCGCCGGATAGCGCGCAGGCAGAGCGTCTCCTCCCTGCTCGCGGCCATAGACAAACAGCTGCAGACCGGGCGCACCGTACTCGCCGCCGAGGCGGTTATGGTTCGCCGCGCCTTCGTCGCCAAACAGCGCCACCTGCGGAAGCGCCGGATGCACGGCAAACCGCCGTTCATCCGGGAAAATGGCGCGCAATAGCGCCTCGGTGGTCGGCGCCTCGCTGGCGCGGTGGAATTTGTCGTTCAGGTTGGCAACGGTCAGATGCACTCTGCCATCCAGCGAATCGGCAGAAGGCGACACCGTCGCGGCGTTGGCCACCCACATTGACGAAGCGGAGCTGGCCGCGGACAGCAGATCCGGCGCCTGCCGCGCGGCGCGCTCCACCACCTGCGCATCGCTGCCGGTAAAACCAAGCTGGCGCAAAAGCGCGACGTTCGGCCGTTCCTGCGGCGGGATCACCGCCTGCCGGTAGCCCGCGTCCGCCAGCGCCTTCATTTTTTTTAATCCCTGCTTCGCCGCCAGCTGCGGGTTCGATACCCGAT
>NZ_JAQGFU010000307.1:0-3516 GCF_030078455.1 Klebsiella sp. Ech2A
CCCTTGGCCCGGATCGTAGATGGCAGCGAGCGGCACCTGCATCACCTGGCCCGGGCCAAGGGCCGGGGGTCTGGGAGATTTCAGGTCAGCCCGCCAAAGTGTCGTGGCGGCCCGTGCAGGTGCTGGGATTGGGTGATGATGTGGCGCGGGTCGCCGGCTATCTCCAGCCTGGCGAGCAGGTGGTCGCTCTCGGGGCGCATTTGCTGCATGCCGGCGAGGCCGTACGTACCGCTCAGAGCGATGCCAGCGTCGCCGGGAGCCGGCCATGAGCGAGGGGAAATTCAATCTCTCAGCGCTGGCCGTTCGCGAGCGCTCAATCACGCTGTTCCTTATTATCCTGATCACCGTGGCCGGGATCCTGGCGTTCTTCGAGCTGGGACGGGCAGAAGATCCCCCGTTTACCGTCAAGCAGATGACGATTATTTCTGCCTGGCCGGGCGCCACCGCGCAGGAGATGCAGGATCAGGTCGCGGAACCGCTGGAAAAGCGCATGCAGGAGCTCAAGTGGTATGACCGCACCGAAACGTACACGCGTCCCGGTCTGGCTTTTACCATGCTGTCACTGCAGGACAGCACGCCGCCTTCACAGGTGCAGGAAGAGTTCTATCAGGCGCGTAAGAAGCTTGGCGATGAGGCCAAAAACCTGCCGGCAGGCGTTATCGGGCCGATGGTCAATGACGAATTCTCCGACGTGACCTTCGCGCTCTTTGCGCTGAAGGCGAAAGGGGAGCCGCAGCGGCTGCTGGTCCGCGATGCGGAGTCGTTGCGCCAGCGAATTTTGCACGTGCCGGGGGTCAAAAAGGTCAATATTATCGGCGAACAGGCCGAGCGCATCTTTGTCTCCTTCTCCCATGACCGGCTGGCGACGCTGGGCGTTTCGCCTCAGGATATTTTCTCCGCCCTCAACAGCCAGAACGTGCTGACGGCCGCCGGTTCGATTGATACCAAAGGGCCGCAGGTCTTTATCCGCCTGGATGGCGCCTTTGACAAACTGGAGAAAATCCGCAAAACCCCGATTGTTGTCGAGGGCCGGACCCTGCAGCTGTCGGACGTGGCAACCGTGGAACGGGGCTACGAAGATCCGGCGACCTTCCTGATCCGCAACCAGGGTGAAGCGGCGCTGCTGCTGGGCATCGTGATGCGCGACGGCTGGAACGGTCTGGATCTGGGTAAGGCGCTGGATGCGGAAACCGCCAAAATCAATCAAAGTATGCCGCTCGGCATGACCCTGACCAAGGTTACCGACCAGTCCGTCAACATCAGCTCCGCCGTTGACGAGTTCATGATCAAATTCTTCGTCGCGCTGCTGGTGGTGATGGTGGTCTGTTTCGTCAGCATGGGCTGGCGCGTGGGCGTCGTGGTCGCCGCCGCCGTGCCGTTGACGCTGGCTATCGTTTTTGTGGTGATGGAGGCTTCCGGCAAAAACTTTGACCGTATCACCCTGGGCTCGCTGATCCTGGCGCTCGGGCTGCTGGTCGATGACGCCATTATCGCCATCGAAATGATGGTGGTGAAAATGGAAGAGGGCTACGACCGCATCAAAGCCTCGGCCTATGCCTGGAGCCACACCGCCGCCCCGATGCTCGCCGGTACGCTGGTCACCGCCGTCGGTTTCATGCCCAACGGTTTCGCCCAGTCCACCGCCGGGGAATATACCAGCAATATGTTCTGGATTGTCGGTATCGCCCTGATTGCTTCATGGATCGTGGCGGTGGTGTTTACGCCTTATCTGGGCGTGAAGATGCTGCCCAACATCAGGAAGGTTGAAGGCGGACACGCCGCTATCTACAACACCCGCCGGTACAACCGCTTTCGCCGGCTGCTGAGCCGGGTTATCGCCCGCAAGTGGCTAGTGGCCGGTACCGTGATTGCCGTCTTTACGCTGGCGATACTCGGCATGGGGCTGGTGAAAAAACAGTTTTTCCCCACCTCCGATCGCCCGGAGGTGCTGGTGGAGGTGCAGATGCCTTATGGCACATCCATTGAGCAGACCAGCGCCACGGCGGCGAAAATCGAAGCCTGGCTGAGCAAGCAGAAAGAGGCAAAAATCGTCACCTCCTACATCGGCCAGGGATCGCCGCGCTTCTTTCTGGCCATGGCACCTGAGCTGCCCGATCCGTCATTTGCGAAAATTGTGGTGCTGACGGACAATCCGCAAGCACGCGAGGCGCTCAAGTTCAGACTGCGCGAAGCCGCGGCCGGCGGGCTGGCGCCCGAAGCGCGCCTGCGCGTGACCCAGCTGGTGTTTGGTCCCTATTCACCCTATCCGGTGGCTTATCGTGTTATGGGGCCGGATCCCACCACGCTGCGTGAAATTGCGGATAGGGTCGAAAAGGTGATGCAGGCCAGCCCGATGATGAGAACCGTCAACACCGACTGGGGCCCGCGGGTACCGGCGCTGCACTTTACGCTCGACCAGGATCGTCTGCAGGCGGTGGGGCTGACATCGAATACGGCCGCGCAGCAGCTGCAGTTCCTGCTTTCAGGCATTCCGATCACCTCGGTACGGGAAGATATTCGTTCGGTGCAGGTCATGGGGCGCGCGGCGGGCGATATCCGGCTTGACCCGGCAAAAATAGCCGGCTTCACCCTGGTGGGGTCTGCCGGTCAGCGCGTTCCGCTGTCTCAGATCGGGGAGGTCGAGGTGCAAATGGAAGAGCCGGTTATGCGCCGTCGCGATCGTACCCCAACCATTACCGTGAGGGGAGACATTGCCGAAAATCTGCAGCCGCCGGATGTTTCCACCGCTATCACCAAGGCGCTACAGCCGGTCATCGATACGCTGCCGGCCGGATATCGCATCGAACAGGCGGGTTCGATTGAAGAATCGGGGAAAGCCACCAAAGCGATGGTTCCGCTGTTTCCTATCATGATTGCCATCACGTTGTTAATTATCATCCTGCAGGTACGGTCGATGGCGGCGATGGTGATGGTCTTCCTCACCGCGCCGCTGGGGCTGATTGGGGTGGTGCCGACCCTGCTGCTCTTCAACCAGCCTTTTGGTATCAATACTCTGGTGGGGCTGATCGCGCTGTCGGGCATTCTGATGCGTAATACCCTGATCCTGATAGGACAGATCCATCACAACGAGCAGGAAGGGCTGGCACCCTTCCATGCGGTGGTGGAGGCGACGGTGCAGCGTGCCCGGCCGGTGCTGCTGACGGCGATGGCCGCCATACTGGCGTTTATTCCGCTGACGCACTCGGTGTTCTGGGGAACGCTGGCCTATACCCTGATTGGCGGGACCTTTGGCGGCACCATCATTACGCTGGTGTTCCTGCCCGCGATGTATGCCATCTGGTTCAGGATACGTCCTGATGCTCAGCGGCACAGCGCAGGCCAGGCGGCCCATTCGTAACGCGCCCGCAGGCCGCAGGAGGCGTATCCTGCGGTCTGCGTGGACGTATCGCCCCTAACACGCCTCGCTTAGCCTGGCTGAAAAACGCTTTCGCAGGCGAGGGCGACGGCCGCAATACTGTGCCAGTCGCTCCACTGGCGGGGGGGAAATTTTTCCTT
>NZ_JAQGFU010000308.1:0-3507 GCF_030078455.1 Klebsiella sp. Ech2A
ATGATATTGTCCAGCGCGAGGTGTTTGGCCCGGTGGTCAGCGTCACCGCGTTCAGCGATGAGGAGCAGGCGCTGGCGTGGGCCAACGATTCGCAGTATGGTCTGGCCTCGTCGGTGTGGACCCGGGACGTCGGCAGAGCCCATCGCCTCAGCGCGCGTCTGCAGTACGGCTGCACCTGGGTGAATACCCACTTTATGCTGGTGAGCGAAATGCCGCACGGTGGGCAAAAGCTGTCGGGTTACGGCAAGGATATGTCGATGTATGGCCTCGAGGACTACACCGTCGTGCGCCACGTGATGATCAAACACTAAAGAGCAGCACGCCGCCGACGGAGTCCGTTCAGGCCCCTCGGCGGCGGTAAACCGCAGGCGGTGGCGCGCGATAATCACCCTGCAATCATGTTAGCTTGCTAATAGTCATCAATGGCAGGAATTGCTAAGACAAACGGCGCAGTGATATGAGATTATTCTTATGCCCCTTCAAGAGCTAAGCCATGATGAGTGCCGGAGATAAGCGCCGGATGGGGCTCAAATATCCACGCCCCTGCATTAACAGTGCAGGGGCTTTTTTTGCGCCTTATTCGCGTCGCGGAATGTGCCGCTCGCGTTTACCCCGGATTATTTCCTCTGCGGCTGAACGGCGCGGGGGCGATTTCTCCCGCCCCGAGGTCCCCGTTACGGGCGGCCGCGCGAGCGCGGGAATAATCAAAGCGGGGTAGATGGAGCAGGGGGAGGGAAAAGGTTGGTCTACGCCATCAAATTCTGCAAGTGGTTACATTGGCGCAACACACCACGCCGGCGGGCGCGTGAGCTGCTAATACGCACAAAATGAGAATGGTAAATAAATTTTTCGCTATTACCGAGGCTTTTCAGCGAGGCCAATGCATTAGCCTAGCGTTTATCCTTTTTACTCGGCAGGCTCGACTGCCGACGTTCGCGCACGTAAGAAATAAGATTGTAAACTGCGATAACCAGTAATATTAACGCCACAATAAGCACGGCAATCCCGGACATATTCCACCTCAAATTTAAAAGGAGCAACTGAAAAGGTATTCATAACCAATGTTTATGAATGTAAATTCATCCTTGAAATAACGCAAATGGTATTTGTTCTCTTTCAAATGAAGAGTGAGCGGGCTGGCGCGGTGAGGATCGGCCTAAGGCCGCACCAATCATGGGGTTGTCTGCTTTTTTTGCTCTCTGGTGGCAAGATGAGATTTAAGAAGTATCGCATTTTCCGCTAATAGAACTCTTCGTCATACATTATTGTTAGTTAACTATTGGCGTGCGTTTCTGCCGATTTTTTTAAGTATAATCTGATACTTCCTGAGCGCAGGGGAGGCTTCGCCGTTGCGGAGGAGCGTTTTCCTGAATAAGTAAGGTTAATTCATTATCTTCGCCCCGACGTAAACTATATCCTTTCTTTTTGTGGCGCTATTTGCCGGCTGCAGCTCCGAGCCGCGATCTCTTGATAAGAATGTCAGTAGTAAAAACGAAATCTATTTCGACCTTATTTCGTCACGTCAGCTTTATTAATTAAAGTTAATGTTTAATTAATGTTAATGGTTAGTTCAGGTTTGTATCTATTAAATGTTTGCGGCCGTTTGGCGTTTGACTTTGACGGGGCGGCCATGCGAAAATTTGTCATAATTTGTTACTGTGAAGTTGATTTTGTTTTGAAAAACATAGCATTTTTTCTGCTGGTGGCCTGCGCCAGCGCCATTCTCTATGGCAACCTGCCCGCTCAGCGCGTTTTAGGTTGTGAAAAGCAGGGGGCAAGTGAAGCCGTCTGTCTCTCCGCTGAATGGGATAGCGAGAAGGTCAATCCGCTGCCGGCGTATAACCCTGAGAACCTCAAGGCTATGGCCGTGCTGCAGGCTACCTCACAGGTGGAAGCCGCCCATACGGTCGCTATCAAATCGTAAAAAAGCAGCCCTTTAAGGCTGCTTTTTTAGGTTTCTTTGCTGAGAAAAAATCAGTAAAACCAACCAAAACGAACGGATAACAGGCTAATAAGCGCAAATGCTGCGCCGACATTAATCAGAATTACGGTTTTGCTGGAAACGTCCATAACGCCACCTTTATGAGTAAGCCTCTACAGGTATAGTACGAGGTCAAAGGATGCGCTATCAGACAAGGATGAATCGGACGTTTTCTGTCGGCTACCCGCAGTATTTTTACTTTGTCATGCATGAATCTCTGATCCGCTTTCCGCTGTTGAAAGAGGCGCGTCGTAAAGGCGTTTTCAGGGAAGGACTAAGAATGACCCTATATCAAAAGATGCTGATTTTTTATGCGGTGATGGGATTTATCTGCGCCGTTATCAGCTGGTTTTTAACCAAAGAGAGCCGTCTGATTCGCCTGCTTGCCGCGCTGCTGATCGGCGCCACCTGGCCGTTTAGCTTCCCGACCGCGCTTCTCGTTTCGCTATTCTGAGATGAAGTAAGCGTTGGCATTCGTTAATAATGACTGTATAAAAATACAGTTTTCGTTAACGGGAGCTTATCTATGAACGGTTTCTTCTCCTCTCTGGCCGGCGCCACCGTGCGCTGGCTCGATCTGCCCGGCGGTGGTGACCCGATCGTGTTTATCCACGGTCTGGGGTGCGCCTCCTCGTACGATTATCCTCGAGTGGCTGCCGATCCCGCGCTGAGCGGGCGGCGGGTCGTGCTTATCGATCTGCCGGGCTATGGCTACAGCGATAAACCCGCTGAGTTTGGTTACAGCACCACGGAACAGGCGCGGGTGGTGGTCGAACTCCTTGACCACCTGCAGCTGTCGCGCTGCTATTTGTACGGCCATAGCATGGGCGGCAGTATTGCCATCGAGGCGGCTGAACGCTTAGGTGAACGCGTGCTTGCGCTGCTGGTGGCCGAGCCCAACCTGTACGCCGGCGGCGGGGTGTACAGCCGGGCGATTGCCGCGCAGAGCGAAGCGGAGTTTGTCGCCGCCGGCTATGGCGAGATGCTGGCGGCGGAATCGTCGCCCTGGGCCGGGTGCCTGCAGAACAGCGCCCCCTGGGCCGTCTGGAGAGGGGCAGGCAGCCTGGTCTGCGGCGTAACGCCATCATGGTTTACCCTTTTTTGCCAGCTCTCCTGTCCGAAGACGCTTATCTATGGCGAGCTGTCGCTTCCGGAACAGGAGGCCGAGGACGCCGTCGCGCAAGGGATTACGCTGCGGGTTGTGCCCGACGCCGGGCACTCGATGGCCTGGGAAAATCCTGCCGAGCTGGCGGCGGCGATCGCCAGCCGCTGCTGAGACGATCGACTCCGGCCGGTGGAATGGGTTAAAACGGCAGTTCGCGGGGCTGCATTTGCAGGGTTATCCAGCGCAGTTCGGTAAATTCGTCAACGCCCGCGCGCCCGCCGAAGCGTCCGTAGCCGGAGGATTTACAGCCGCCGAACGGCATCTGGGCCTCATCATGAACGGTGGGGCCATTAATGTGGCAAATCCCCGTTTGCAGGCGCTGCGCGACGTTCCATGCCCGGGCGCTGTCCCGGCTGTATAC
>NZ_JAQGFU010000309.1:0-3452 GCF_030078455.1 Klebsiella sp. Ech2A
GTGCTGGCGTTTATCGTCAGCGGCCAGCGGCAGCGCTTTCCCCGCTTCTGGCCGCTGATACGCTGGCTGCTGGTGCTCTCTCAGGCGCTGCTGCTTATCTGGCAGCCGCTGCTGTGGCTGGGCGGCGAGTCGCCTTCGGCCCTGACCATCGGTCTGCTGGTGGCGGATATTTATGCGCTGTGGTGGCTGCTGAGCAGCCGTCGGCTGAGAGCCTGTTTCCAGGAAGAGCAGGTTTAACGGCACTTTTTGCCGATCCCGCACTCCAACAGGCGTCAAATTAACAGGAAAGGACGATCTCATGAAATCGCTACGTTTACTTCTTTGCGCGCTCCCGCTGGCGTTAACCGGCTGCTCGACGATGAGCGCGGTTAACTGGTCCGGAGCCCTGCCGTGGAACTGGTTTGGTTCCTCCATGGAGGTCACCGAGCAGGGGGTGGGGAATCTGACGGCCGCCACGCCGCTGAATGAACAGGCCATCAGCGACGCGCTCGGCGGCGGCTACCGCCTGCGCAGCGGCATGAAGACCGCCAACGGCAATATCGTGCGCTACTTTGAGGCGCTGAAGGACGACAGGGTGGTGATGACGATTAACGGCGAGAACGGCACCATCAGCCGCATCGACGTGCGCGACAGCGAAATCAAAACCGAGAGCGGCGTGCAGGTAGGGACTCCGTTCAGCGAGCTGTACAGCAAAGCGTTCGGCAACTGTCAGAAGGCCAGCAGCGACAACGGCGCGGTGGTCGAGTGTCAGGCGCAGGGCAGCCAGCATATCAGCTACGCCTTCACCGGCCACTGGAGCGGCCCGGAAGAGCTGATGCCTTCAGACGATACGCTGAAAAACTGGAAAATCGGTAAAATCACCTGGCGCCGCTAATTTGATCTGGAGAGACACGACGGCGGCAAAAAACGCGTACAATAGCCGCGTTTAAGCACCACAGCGTTGTGGTTGTCTCATTTCAGGAGGAGCGATGTCTCAGGTTCAGAGCGGCATTTTGCCGGAACATTGCCGTGCGGCGATTTGGATTGAAGCCAATGTAAAAGGGGACGTTAACGCCCTGCGTGAAGCCAGCAAAAACTTTATCGATAAGTTAGCCACCTTTCAGGCGAAATTCCCGGACGCGCAGCTGGGGGCGGCCATTGCCTTTGGCAATAACGTCTGGCGCGAGCTGAGCGGCGGCGTGGGTGCCGAAGAGCTAAAAGAGTTTCCCGTTTACGGAAAAGGCCTGGCGCCATCGACTCAGTACGATCTGCTGATTCATATCCTGTCCGCTCGTCATGAAGTGAACTTCTCCGTCGCCCAGGCGGCGATGGCGGCGTTTGGCGGCATCGTTGAGGTCAAAGAGGAAGTCCACGGCTTCCGCTGGATCGAAGAGCGTGACCTCAGCGGCTTTGTCGATGGCACCGAAAACCCGGCCGGCGAAGAGACGCGTCGTGAGGTGGCGATTATCAAAGATGGCGTCGATGCGGGCGGGAGCTACGTCTTCGTTCAGCGCTGGGAGCACAACCTCAAGCAGCTAAACCGCATGAGCGTTCCCGATCAGGAGATGATGTTTGGCCGCACCAAAGAGGCCAATGAAGAGATTGACGGCGACGATCGTCCGGAGACCTCGCATCTCAGCCGCGTTGATCTGAAAGAGGACGGCAAGGGCCTGAAAATTCTGCGCCAGAGCCTGCCGTACGGCACCGCCAGCGGCACGCACGGCCTCTATTTCTGCGCTTACTGCGCCCGCATCCATAATATTGAACAGCAGCTGCTGAGCATGTTCGGTGATACCGACGGTAAGCGCGACGCCATGCTGCGCTTTACCAAACCGGTGACCGGCGGCTACTACTTCGCGCCGTCCGTGGAGCGTATTCTGGCGCTGTAGGTCTTCCTGCGCCATCGCCCTCTCCCCCGCGGGGAGGGCTGCTATCAATGCCTGCCTCTCCTTAACGTTGCCGCCGGCCGCGGTTTTCAAAGCCCTTATTCTCTTTTCTACTTCCAAATCGCCAAACGGTATATAAAACCGTTACTCCTTTGGTACTCGTTATAAATATTATGGCCATATGAAAGTCATCAATCTTATAAGGGTGCGCAATGGCCGTTAAATCACTGAACAAAGGATATCTGGCGCTGGCGGCTTCTGTGCTGCTGGTTGCGCAGGCTCAGGCGACTGAATTGCTGAACAGTTCCTACGATGTTTCCCGCGAGCTGTTTGCCGCCCTTAACCCGCCGTTTGAACAGCAGTGGGCGAAAGATAACGCCGGCGATAAGCTGACGATTAAACAGTCCCACGCCGGCTCGTCAAAGCAGGCGCTGGCGATCCTGCAGGGCTTAAAAGCCGACGTGGTGACCTATAACCAGGTGACCGACGTGCAGATCCTGCATGACAAAGGCAACCTGATCCCGGCCGACTGGCAAAGCCGCCTGCCGAACAACAGCTCGCCGTTCTACTCCACGATGGGCTTCCTGGTGCGCAAAGGGAACCCGAAAAACATCCATGACTGGAACGATCTCGTCCGTTCCGACGTGAAGCTTATCTTCCCGAACCCGAAAACGTCGGGCAACGCGCGCTATACCTATTTAGCCGCATGGGGCGCAGCGGATAAAGCTGACGGCGGCGATAAAGCCAAAACCGAGCAGTTCATGACCCAGTTCCTGAAAAATGTCGAAGTGTTTGATACCGGCGGCCGTGGCGCGACCACCACCTTCGCGGAGCGCGGGCTGGGCGATGTGCTGATTAGCTTCGAATCGGAAGTGAACAACATCCGCAAGCAGTATGAAGCGCAGGGGTTTGAGGTAGTGGTGCCGAAAACCAACATTCTTGCCGAATTCCCGGTGGCGTGGGTGGATAAAAACGTCAAGGCCAACGGCACGGAGAAGGCGGCAAAAGCCTATCTGAACTGGCTCTACAGCCCGCAGGCGCAGACGATCATCACCGACTACTACTACCGGGTGAACAACCCGCAGGTGATGGAAAAGCTGAAGGATAAATTCCCGCAGACCGAACTGTTCCGCGTTGAGGACAAGTTTGGATCCTGGCCGGAGGTCATGAAAACCCACTTTGCCAGCGGCGGCGAGCTGGACAAACTGCTGGCGGCGGGGCGTAAGTAATGTTTGCTGCTGCCTCTAAGCGCGTGCTGCCGGGCTTTACCCTGAGCCTCGGCACCAGCCTGCTGTTTGTCTGTTTAATTCTGCTGCTTCCTCTGAGCGCGCTGGTGATGCAGCTGGCGCAGATGAGCTGGGGACAGTACTGGGATGTTGTTACCAACCCGCAGGTGGTTGCCGCGTATAAGGTGACGCTGCTGTCGGCCTTTGTGGCCTCGATGTTTAACGGCGTATTTGGCCTGCTGATGGCGTGGATCCTGACGCGCTACCGCTTTCCCGGCCGCACGCTGCTCGATGCGCTGATCGATCTGCCCTTTGCGCTGCCGACGGCGGTAGCGGCCCTGACCCTGGCGCCGCTGGTTTC
>NZ_JAQGFU010000030.1:0-37209 GCF_030078455.1 Klebsiella sp. Ech2A
CGGCATGGTGCTGGGCCGTGAAGGGCCGATGGTGCAGCTCGGCGGCAATCTTGGGCGCATGGTGGTGGACGTATTCCGCATGCGCAGCCCCGAAGCGCGCCATACGCTGCTGGCAACCGGCGCTGCCGCGGGCCTCTCCGCCGCGTTCAACGCGCCGCTGGCGGGGATCCTGTTTATTATTGAAGAGATGCGCCCGCAGTTCCGTTACAATCTGATCTCTATTAAGGCCGTGTTTACCGGCGTGATTATGTCGAGCATCGTATTTCGCATCTTTAACGGGGAAGGGGCGATTATCGAGGTCGGTAGGCTGAGCAATGCGCCGGTCAACACCCTGTGGCTGTATCTGATTCTGGGGATGATTTTCGGCGCCATTGGCCCACTTTTTAACACCCTGGTGCTGCGTACCCAGGATATGTTCCAGCGTCTTCACGGCGGCGATCTCAAAAAGTGGGTGCTGATTGGCGGCCTGATCGGCGGCAGCTGCGGTATTCTCGGGCTGATCCAGCCTGCGGCTGCCGGGGGCGGGTTTAACCTCATTCCGATTGCCGCGGCGGGTAACTTCTCCGTTGGCCTGCTGCTGTTTATTTTTATCGCCAGGGTGATTACCACGCTGCTGTGCTTCTCCTCCGGCGCGCCCGGCGGGATTTTTGCGCCGATGCTGGCGCTGGGAACCCTGCTGGGAACGGCATTCGGTATGGCGGCGACGCCGCTGTTTCCGGGCTATCATCTCGATCCGGGCACCTTTGCTATCGCCGGCATGGGCGCGCTGCTCGCCGCCTCGGTGCGCGCGCCGCTGACCGGAATTGTGCTGGTGCTGGAGATGACCGATAACTATCAGCTCATTTTGCCAATGATTATTACCTGCCTCGGCGCAACACTACTGGCTCAATTTCTGGGGGGTAAACCCTTGTATTCAACTATCCTTGAAAGAACGCTGGCGAAACAGGCCGCTGAACAGGAGGCAAAAGCGCGTGCGGTTGCCGGGGAGAATACTTGAACGATTTACCAGGGTATTAGATAATGGCTCAAAAGGTCCGGTTATTCTTTAAGCGGATCGGCAGTATTAATGGGAGCATAAAATGAGTGATGATGTCGTGTTGCCGCTGGAGTTTACCGAAGCCGCAGCCAAAAAAGTAAAATTCCTGATTTCTGATGAAGACAACCCGAACCTGAAGCTGCGCGTGTATATCACCGGCGGCGGCTGCAGCGGTTTTCAGTACGGCTTCACCTTCGACGATCAGGTTAACGAAGGGGATATGACCATCGAGAAGCAGGGCGTTGGCCTGGTGGTTGACCCAATGAGCCTGCAGTATCTGGTCGGCGGCGCCGTCGATTATACCGAAGGCCTCGAAGGTTCACGTTTTATCGTGACCAACCCGAATGCGAAAAGCACCTGCGGCTGCGGATCTTCGTTTAGCGTCTGATTCGATCCCGCCGAAGTGGGGCCCATGGACGGGCCGCGCAGCCGGCACCTTCTTCCCCGACCGCGGCCGGCTTACGCCGCAAAGCCCGCGCTCTAACTAACGCCCGCTATCATCCAGCGCAAACGTCGGCAGCTTCAGGTGCCAGCGGATTGCCGCCAGCCGAATGACCAGCGTCACGGCCATCCCCATCATCGCCGAGTTTTGCAGCGACACGTGAAACGTATCGTAGGCCGTTGCGTGCACGATACCGCCGACAATGCAGGCCGTGGCGTAGATTTCGGTACGTAAAATCATCGGGATTTCACGCGCCAGCACGTCGCGAATAATGCCGCCGCCGACGCCGGTCACCACCCCCATGCAGACCGCGACCAGCGGACCGCTGTGGGCAATAAAGGCCTTATTGACGCCGATGCCGACAAATACCGCCAGGCCGACGGCGTCGAGCACCGGCAGTATCCATTTCGGCAGCCGGCGCGGCTGGCGTACCAGCAGGATAGTCAGCATGCTGGTCACCATCGCCACCACCAGGTCCGTTGGGTCTTTAACCCAGAACACCGGGCCGTTGGCGAGCGCCATATCGCGGATCGTCCCGCCGCCCACGGTGGTCACCACTCCCAGCACCAGCACGCCGAAAGGGTCCATCCGCAGTTTGCCGGCCAGCAACACGCCGGAGATCGCAAATACGGCGGTGCCAATAATATCCAGCCAATAGACAAGCATCGTCAGTTCCCGCTTAGCGCCTGTTAACAGGCGATTATTTTACCTGCTCGAGCGCAGTACAGAGTTGTTTTGCGGCGAGGATAATACGTGGGCTCGCGCGTTCAAACCAGTCGCTATGCAGCGCAATCAGCGAAATTTTTAACTGATTATGCCAGTAGCGTTCGACTTCGGGAATTTTGCGGGCATCGCCGGTGATGACAATGGCCTGCGGCTGCCTGGCGAGAACCTGCTCGCGGCTGACCTGGGGCCAGGGCGCTTTACTGGCAGCGAAAATATTCTCCCCGCCGCACAGCGTCAGAACCTGATCCTGAATCGATCCCCGGCTGCTGGTAAAAAGAGGGTTGCTGCCAAACTGGAGAAAGACGCGCTTCTTCGGAAGATGGGCGTAGCGGGCCTTCAGCGCGCGATAGTCGTCCTGCATCTGCTGCGCCGCCTGGCGGGCCTTTTCCGGCTGAGGACTCCACTGCGCCAGCTGTCGCAGGGTGGTGATAATCTCTTCGATGGTGGCGGTATCGACCCAGATGACCTTGATACCGAGGGCGCTTAGCTGATTAACCTGCCGCTCGGCGTTGCCTCCGCGCCACGCCAGGACCAGGTCGGGCCTGAGGGCGACAATGCGCTCCAGGTTCATCCCCTGCCAGCTGGCAACCTGCTCGATGCCGGCGGCCTCCGGCGGGTAGTCGGAATAGCTGCTGACGCCAACCGGTGTGATGCCGGCCGCAAACGCCAGCTCGGTATTGGCCGGGGATAGCGTAATCACCCGCGGCGCGGCAAAGAGCCACGCCGGGGCCAGCAGCAGCAGGGCGGCAAGCGCCTGCTTTAGCGATTTAGCCACGCGTCAGGTTCTGCACCAGATTTTCCACCATCAGGGTGGACTGTCTGGCGGCGACGGCGAGGAACTCGTCGAAGCTCAGATGGGACTGCTGATCGGCAACGTCGGAGATGGCGCGAACCACCACGAACGGGACGCCGAAGTTATGGCAGACGTGCGCGATGGCGGTGGCTTCCATTTCGACCGCTACGGCCTGCGGGAAGTTATGGCGGATTTTCGCCAGCCCGACGGAGCCGTTGATGAACGCGTCGCCGCTGACGATCAGACCGCGTACCGCGTTAAGATTCAGCGCTTCGATACTGCTTTGCGCGGCGGCAATCAGCTTATCGTCGGCTTTGAAGCCCGCCGGGCAGCCCGGCAGCTGGCCGTATTCGTAGCCGAATGCGGTCACGTCGGCGTCGTGGTAGCGGGTTTCGTCGGAGATAACGATATCACCGACTTTTAGCGTTGGCGCAAGACCGCCCGCGGAGCCGGTGTTGATAATCACGTCCGGCTTGCAGACTTCCAGCAGCAGCGCCGCGCCCATCGCCGCGGCAACTTTACCGATCCCCGATTTCAACAGGGCGACGTCGGTACCGTGAAGCTGGCCGGTATAAATTTCGCTGCCGCCAAGGGTGATAGTCTGGCGGTTTTCGATTTTGTCGCGCAGAAGGGTAACTTCTTCTTCCATAGCGCCAATAATGCCGATTTTCATAGATTTACTCGCGATGTGTCAGGTTTAGTTGCATAGTCTATCATGCACTCAAAGGGAAACGTTATTGCTCGCGAGCGGGAGAGGCTATGGCAAAGATTGATTTTCGCAACAAGATTAACTGGCGCCGACGCTATCGCTCGCCGCAGGGCGTCGAAACGGAGCGTGAAATCCTGCGTATTTTCGAAAGCGATCGCGGGCGCATTATTAACTCCCCGGCCATTCGCCGTTTACAGCAGAAAACTCAGGTCTTTCCGCTGGAGCGCAACGCGGCGGTGCGCACCCGGCTTACCCACTCTCTCGAAGTGCAGCAGGTTGGGCGCTACATTGCCAAAGAGGTGCTGAGCCGGCTGAAGGAGCAGCAGCAGCTGACGGCCTACGGCCTGGATGAGCTCGGCGGGCCGTTCGAGAGCATCGTCGAGATGGCGTGCCTGATGCACGACATCGGCAACCCGCCGTTTGGCCATTTTGGCGAGGCGGCAATCAATGACTGGTTCAGCCAGCGCCTCGTGCCGGAGGATGCGGCTAACGAAGCGCTGCCCAACGATCGCTGCACGGTTGAGGTGCTGCGCCTGCGGCCGGGCGAGGCGTCGCTGAACGCGCTGCGCGGTAAGATCCGCCAGGATCTGTGCTGGTTTGAGGGCAACGCGCAGGGGATTCGTTTAGTGCATACGCTAATGCGAATGAATCTTACCTGGGCGCAGGTTGGCTGTATTCTTAAATATACCCGCCCGGCCTGGTGGCGCGGTGACGCGCCTGCCAGCCACAGCTATTTAATGAAGAAGCCTGGTTATTATTTAGCCGAAGAAGGCTATATTGCGAGGTTACGTAAAGAACTGGATCTGGCTCCTTACAATCGCTTTCCTTTAACATGGATTATGGAAGCTGCGGACGATATCTCATATTGCGTCGCCGATCTTGAAGATGCGGTAGAAAAACGAATTTTCAGCGTAGAGCAACTCTATCAGCATCTGTACGACGCGTGGGGGCAGCATGAAAAAGGTTCGTTATTTTCTCAGGTGGTAGAAAATGCGTGGGAAAAATCACGTTCTAATTCCCTAAGTCGGAGTACAGAAGATCAGTTCTTTATGTATTTACGGGTGAATACGCTGAATAAACTGGTGCCGTATGCGGCCCGGCGATTTATAGATAACATCGCGGAGATTTTTACCGGTGATTTTAATCACGCGCTGCTTGAGGATGATAGCGACTACAGTCAGCTGCTGGAACTATATAAAAACGTGGCGATAAAACATGTGTTTAGCCATCCGGATGTTGAGCAGCTGGAATTGCAGGGCTATCGCGTTATTAGCGGTCTGTTAGATATCTATAAGCCGCTGCTGAAATTGTCGCTGGAGGAGTTCAGCTCATTAGTCGAAAAAGAGAGAGTGAGAAGTCTGCCTATCGCTTCACGACTATTTCAGAAACTTTCCACGCGACATCGGCTGGCCTACGTGGAGGCAGTAAACAAAATTCCGGTAGATTCCGCAGAGTTTCCGCTGATGGAATACTATTATCGCTGCCGCCTGATCCAGGACTATATTAGCGGGATGACGGACTTGTATGCATGGGATGAATATCGGCGGCTGATGGCGGTAGAATAGGTACAGGTTTTGTAAAGACGGACAATAATTTTTTACTTTTTGGCTGTGCTTAATTCCGGAACTTAGCGCGATAAAATGACTCTGATAGTCACTTACATAGCAATTCTGCGTTATCTAAAATCGAGATTGAGACATATGAAAAAAACCACGTTAGCAATGAGTGCACTGGCTCTGAGTTTAGGTCTGGCGTTATCCCCGCTCTCTGCGAGCGCGGCAGAAACAGCTTCTTCGGCGACTAATGCGCAGCAGATGCCGAGTCTGGCCCCGATGCTGGAAAAAGTCATGCCGTCGGTCGTTAGCATCAACGTTGAAGGCAGCACCACCGTGAACACGCCGCGGATGCCGCGTAACTTCCAGCAGTTCTTCGGCGACAACTCGCCGTTCTGCCAGGACGGTTCACCGTTCCAAAGCTCTCCGTTCTGTCAGGGCGGCGGGCAGGGCGGTGGCCAGGGCGGCGGCGCGCCGGCTGACGGCGGCCAGCAGCAGAAATTTATGGCGCTGGGCTCCGGGGTCATTATTGATGCGGCGAAAGGCTATGTCGTCACCAATAACCACGTTGTGGACAATGCGACGACCATCAAAGTTCAGCTCAGCGACGGGCGCAAGTTTGACGCCAAAGTGGTGGGTAAAGACCCGCGTTCCGATATTGCGCTGATTCAGATTCAGGATCCGAAAAACCTGTCGGCAATCAAGCTGGCTGATTCCGACGCCCTGCGCGTCGGCGACTATACTGTGGCGATCGGTAACCCGTTCGGTCTGGGTGAAACCGTGACCTCCGGTATTGTTTCCGCTCTCGGCCGCAGCGGCCTGAACGTGGAAAACTACGAAAACTTTATCCAGACCGATGCGGCGATTAACCGCGGTAACTCCGGCGGTGCGCTGGTGAACCTGAACGGCGAGCTGATCGGTATCAATACCGCGATCCTCGCGCCGGACGGCGGCAACATCGGCATCGGCTTTGCTATCCCGAGCAACATGGTGAAAAACCTGACCGAGCAGATGGTCAAATATGGCCAGGTGAAGCGCGGCGAGCTGGGGATTATGGGGACCGAGCTGAACTCCGAGCTGGCAAAAGCGATGAAGGTTGATGCCCAGCGCGGCGCCTTCGTCAGCCAGGTGATGCCGGGCTCTGCCGCGGCGAAAGCCGGTATCAAGGCCGGGGACGTGATCACCTCGCTGAACGGTAAGCCGATCAGCAGCTTTGCCGCACTGCGTGCGCAGGTCGGAACGATGCCTATCGGCAGCAAAGTCGAGCTTGGCCTGGTGCGCGATGGCAAACCGGTCACCGCGACCGTTGAGCTGCAGCAGAGTAACCAGACTCAGGTTGACTCCAGCAGCATCTTCAACGGTATCGAAGGGGCTGAAATGAGCAACAAGGGCCAGGATAAAGGCGTGACGGTCAATAACGTCAAGGCCGGAACCCCTGCGGCGCAGATTGGCCTGAAGAAAGGCGACATTATCGTCGGCGCTAACCAGCAGCCGGTGAAGAATATTGCCGACCTGCGCAAAATCTTTGACGCTAAACCGTCGGTGCTGGCGCTGAATATTCAGCGCGGTGATAGCACCATCTACCTGCTGATGCAGTAATCGCTATCGTCTAACACGGCCCCTTCTCCTCGCCCGAGGGAAGGGGCTTTTTTACCCTGCACCGCGGGCGAATCGTCATTCTGTGATTCCTTCCACAACTCCATACTTCTCTCCCGCGCTTTGTGCATACGCACAATGCAGCGCTAACCCAACTCTTTTATGCTGGTGCCCTGCTCACGGGAGGGTTACATGGCTGGCTGGCATCTTGATACCAAAATGGCGCAGGATATTGTGGCGCGTACCATGCGCATCATTGATACCAATATCAACGTAATGGATGCCCGTGGGCGCATTATTGGCAGCGGCGATCGTGAGCGTATTGGTGAATTGCACGAAGGCGCGCTGCTGGTCCTCTCGCAGGGACGTATTGTCGATATCGATGATGCGGTGGCCCGCCACCTGCACGGCGTGCGCCAGGGGATCAACCTGCCGCTGCGCCTGGAAGGGGAAATCGTCGGCGTTATCGGTCTGACCGGCGAGCCTGAAACGCTGCGCAAGTATGGCGAGCTGGTATGCATGACCGCAGAGATGATGCTGGAGCAGTCCAGGCTGATGCACCTGCTGGCCCAGGACAGCCGCCTGCGTGAAGAGCTGGTGATGAACCTGATTCAGGCGGAAGAGAACACCCCGGCGCTCACCGAATGGGCGCAGCGCCTGGGAATCGACCTGAATCAGCCGCGGGTGGTGGCAATGATTGAGGTTGATAGCGGCCAGCTGGGCGTGGATAGCGCCATGGCGGAGCTGCAGCAGCTGCAGACGGCTCTGACCACCCCGGATCGCAATAACCTGGTGGCGATCGTCTCATTAACGGAGATGGTGGTTCTTAAGCCCGCGCTTAACGCCTTTGGCCGCTGGGATGCGGAAGATCACTGCAAACGGGTTGACCAGCTTATTGCCAGAATGAAGGAAAACGGCCAGCTGCGTTTCCGCGTGGCGTTAGGCAACTTCTTTACCGGGCCCGGGAGCATCGCGCGTTCGTATCGTACCGCCCGCACCACTATGATGGTCGGCAAGGAGCGGATGCCGGAGAGCCGGAGCTATTTTTATCAGGATTTGATGCTGCCGGTGCTGCTCGATAGCCTGCGCGGCGGCTGGCAGGCCAACGAGCTGGCCCGTCCGCTGGTTCGCCTGAAGGCGATGGACAATAACGGTCTGCTGCGGCGCACGCTGCAGGCCTGGTTTCGCCATAACGTTCAGCCGCTGGCGACCTCAAAGGCGCTGTTTATTCATCGTAATACGCTGGAGTACCGGCTGAATCGTATTTCAGAGCTGACGGGGCTGGACCTGGGCAGTTTCGACGATCGGCTGCTGCTCTATATTGCGCTGCAGCTGGATGAACAGAGGTAGGGAATAATCCCGGATGATGGCGAGGACGCCTTATCCGGGCGGCTGTACACATAGCCCCGACGGGCATCGCCGGCCAGGGAAGGGGAGCAGACTTACTTGTTGCGGGTCAGTTTTTCCAGATCGGCTTCAATTTCGCTGATCTTATGGGTGACCACGCTTTCCAGATGACGCAGATCGTCAAGGATCTTGCGTTTCAGATCGACTTCAGTGCGATCGCGCTGGCAGATCTGATCGAGTTCATCGATAACGTAGCGCAGGTTGGGACTGATCTCCTGCACTTCTTTATAGCCCTGGCCTACGCCATCGGCGACCACGGTCTTACGCTGACGCGGATACTTAAACTTAACGCTTTTGGCGAAGAATTCGCCCTTGTCCTTCTGAAAATAAATTTTCAGAATGTCGTTGTTAGCTTCCTGCCGCAGGCTATAGCGATCGATTTCATCAGGATTGGTAATGCCAAGACTTTTCAGATTATCGTACATAACGGTACCTTTGATATCATCATAACCTTTGAATAATTAACGAAAAAACCGTTCTTCGCCAGCGTCAAACATAAAAAAAGCGGGATATCTCCCGCTTTTTATACTGTTTAGTCGATTGTACGCAGCAGTTCGTTAATGCCGACCTTGCCGCGAGTTTTTGCATCAACCTTCTTCACGATCACCGCGCAGTACAGGCTGTACTTGCCATCTTTCGACGGCAGGTTGCCGGAAACCACCACCGAGCCGGCCGGTACGCGACCGTAGAAGACTTCGCCGGTTTCGCGGTCGTAGATTTTGGTGCTCTGGCCGAGGTACACGCCCATGGAGATAACGGAACCCTCTTCGACGATAACGCCTTCGACAACCTCAGAACGCGCGCCGATAAAGCAGTTATCTTCGATGATGGTTGGGTTAGCCTGCAGCGGTTCCAGCACGCCGCCGATACCCACGCCGCCGGAGAGGTGCACGTTTTTACCTATCTGCGCGCAGGAGCCGACGGTAGCCCAGGTATCAACCATGCTGCCTTCGTCAACGTAGGCGCCGATGTTGACGTAGGACGGCATCAGCACGGTGTTGCGGGCAATGAACGCGCCCTGGCGAACGGCCGCCGGCGGAACCACGCGGAAGCCCTCTTTCTGGAAACGCGCTTCATCGTAGTCGGCGAATTTCATCGGTACTTTATCGAAGTAGCGGCTTTCCGCACCGTCGATAACCTGGTTATCGTTAATACGGAAAGAGAGCAGAACCGCTTTCTTCAGCCACTGGTGGGTGACCCACTGGCCATCGATCTTTTCAGCGACACGCAGAGCGCCGGAATCAAGCAGGGAAATGACCTGGTTAACCGCTTCGCGGGTTACGGTATCCACATTTGCCGGCGTGATGTCGGCGCGACGCTCAAAGGCGGACTCAATAACATTCTGTAATTGCTGCATTGTTTACTCTTTCTCTATTACACATAAAAGTTCGTTACCCTTTATCGTTTGGATTGAGGGCCTCTGTCAACCGTTGTTGTACTTCTTGTTGCAGCTCATTATTAAGCGCACGCCGGTCTGCCGTGGCGATTATAAATAAATCTTCTACTCGCTCACCAATTGTCGTAATTCTGGCCCCGTGCAGGGAAATATTGAGGTCGGCGAAGACCTGGCCGACCCGGGCCAGCAGGCCGGGCTGATCGAGCGCAATCAGCTCAAGAAACGATTTTCGGTCGGTATGCGTGGGCAGGAAATTGACCTCGGTGGCGACGGAAAAATGGCGCAGTTTTGCCGCCTGTCGGCGCGGAGCAGGGGGCTGCCAGCTGCGCTGGGTAATGGTCTGCTCGAGCCCGAGGCGGATCATCTCGTGGCGATCGGCGGAGAGCGGGCTGCCGTCCGGTTCGAGCACGATAAAGGTGTCCATCGCCATCCCGTCGCGGGTGGTAAAGACCTGGGCGTCGTGCACGCTCAGATTTCGGCGGTCAAGTTCACCGCAGACGGCGGCGAAGAGATACGGGCGGTCCGGGCTCCAGATAAAGATTTCGGTGCCGCCGCGCGTGGCCTGCGAGCTAAGCAGGATCATCGGTTTATTGAGATCGTGCCGGAGCAAATTACGCGCGTGCCAGGCGAGCTGATTTGGCGTGTGGCGCACGAAGTAGTTGGCCCGGCAGCGGTTCCAGATTTGATGCAGGGCCTCTTCATTGATGTTCTCCATCCGCAGCAGCGCCAGCGCCTGCAGCTGATGATGGCGAACCCGTTCGCGCATGTCCGGCGTGCTTTGCATTCCGCGGCGCAGCTGTTTTTCGGTGGCGAAATAGAGCTCGCGCAGCAGGCTCTGCTTCCAGCTGTTCCACAGGGTTTCGTTGGTGGCGCAGATGTCGGCCACGGTCAGGCACACCAGGTAGCGCAGGCGGTTTTCCGTCTGCACCTCTTCGGCGAACTGTTTGATGACCTCGGGATCCTGAATATCACGGCGCTGGGCGGTGACGGACATTAACAGATGGTGGCGAACCAGCCAGGCGACCATCTGAGTTTCTCGCGAGTTCAGGCCGTGCAGCTCGGCAAACTTCAGGACGTCCTGGGCGCCGAGCACCGAGTGATCGCCGCCGCGGCCTTTAGCAATGTCGTGGAACAGGGCGGCAATCAGAATCAGCTCAGGATGGGTCAGGCGCGGCCACAGCTCAACGCACAGCGGGTGGCGGCTGCGGGTCTCCTCTTTGGCAAAACTCTCCAGCTTCAGCAGGACGCGGATCGTATGCTCGTCGACGGTGTAGGCGTGGAACAGATCGAACTGCATCTGGCCGACGATATGCGACCACTGCGGCATGTAGGCCCACAGCACGCTGTGGCGGTGCATCGGCAGCAGCCCGCGGCTCACCGCGCCCTGGTGGCGCAGCATGCTGAGAAAAATGGTTCGCGCTTCCGGGATATAGCACAGCGGCTGCGTCAGGTGGCGGCGCGCGTGGCGCAGGTGGCGCAGCGTCGTGGAGTAGATGCCAGTGATGCTGCTGTTACGCACCATAATATAGAACATGCGCAGAATAGCCTGCGGTTCGCGGATGAACAGCGTATCGTCGCGCAGATCGATAAGCGAGCCGCGCAGCTGGAAATCATCGTCAATCGGCCGCGGCTTTTCGTCTTCGGTCAGCGCCAGGATGGCCTCATCAAACAGCTGCAGCAGCATATGGTTCAGCTCGCTGACACGCCGGGTGACGCGGAAGAAATCCTTCATCATGTGCTCGATGGGCTGGTTTCTTTCGCCTTCATAGCCTAAGCGACGGGCGACGCTGAGCTGGCGGTCGAAGAGCAGGCGGTTATCGTAGCGGGTTAGCTCCAGGTGCAGGGCGAATCGAATGCGCCACAGCTGGTGCAGGCATTCGTTGAGCTCGTTGCGCTCCGCCTCCGTCAGGAAGCCGAAGCCGACCATCTCATCCATCGAGGTGGCGCCGAAGTGGCGGCGGGCGACCCACTGCAGGGTATGGATATCCCGCAGGCCGCCGGGGCTGCTTTTCACGTCCGGCTCGAGGTTATAGCTGGTGCCGTGGTAGCGCTGATGGCGTTCGTTCTGTTCTTCGACCTTGGCGGCGAAGAATTTCTCCGACGGCCAGAAGCCATCGCTAAAAATGTGCTTTTGCAGCTCAAGAAACAGCGCGACGTCGCCGATCAGCAGGCGCGATTCGATCAGGTTGGTGGCGACGGTGAGGTCGGATAAGCCTTCCAGCAGGCACTCTTCGAGGGTGCGCACGCTGTGCCCGACCTCCAGCTTGACGTCCCACAGCAGCGTCAGCAGCTCGCCGACCTTCTGTGCCCGTTCGTCGGAGAGTTTTTTGCGGCTTAAGATCAGCAGGTCGACGTCGGAGAGCGGGTGCAGTTCACCGCGCCCGTAGCCGCCTACCGCCACCAGAGCCATGTCGCAAACCGAGCCGAAGCCGTACTCCACCCACAGGCGCTGCAGCAGCTGGTCGATAAACTCGGTGCGGGCTTCAATCAGCCGCTCTGCGGCGGTGCCGGCATCGAAAGCCTCCCCCAGCCAGCGCTGGAAAAGCTCGAGATGGGACTTAATCGTCGCGCAGTTCAAATCGTCCTGCGGCCAGGCGCCCGGATTCTCAGGTTGGCCCGAGAGGGCTGGGGAGAGAGTGTCAGGTAAAGAGTTGCTCATCGCGCCACCATAAGAAAAAAATATCGCCTATAAAAAATCGCCGGGAGCGATTTTTAACGTCGCCCGCGGCGGCCCGTAGGGTGACGGGCAGGAAGCCCGTCATACAAAATCGCCGGGAGCGATTTTTAACGTCGCCCGCGACGGCCCGTAGGGTGACGGGCAGGAAGCCCGTCATAAAAAAGCCGGCGGGCGCCGGCTTTTCGTTATTCGTTATGCGAGATTATCGCCGGGATGGTGTCATCCTTGCGCAACGTCAGAATTTCGCAGCCGTTATCCGTCACCACAATAGTATGCTCGTACTGGGCAGACAAGCTCCGGTCTTTTGTTTTCACCGTCCAGCCGTCTTTCATGCTGCGGATCTCTTTCTTGCCGGCGTTGACCATCGGCTCGATGGTAAAGGTCATTCCCGGCTTGAGCACCACGTTGGTCTCCGGCGAGTCGTAGTGCAGCACCTGCGGCTCTTCATGGAAGCCGCGGCCAATGCCGTGCCCGCAGTATTCACGCACCACGGAAAAACCTTCCGCTTCGACAAACTTCTGAATCGCCGCACCGATGGCCCGCAGGTTGATGCCGGGTTTGACCATCTTCAGGGCCAGATAGAGGCTCTCCTGAGTGACGCGGCACAGACGCTCGCCGAGGATCGTCGGTTTGCCGACGATAAACATTTTGGAGGTGTCGCCGTGGAACTCATCCTTAATGACCGTGACGTCAACGTTGACGATATCGCCATCTTTCAGCCGTTTTTCATCGTCCGGGATACCGTGGCATACCACTTCGTTAATCGAGATACACACCGATTTCGGGAAGCCGTGGTAGCCGAGGCAGGCGGAGATCGCTTTCTGCTCGTTGACGATGTAATCGTTACAGATGCGGTCCAGTTCGCCGGTGCTGACGCCCGGTTTTACATAGGGTTCAATCATTTCGAGCACTTCGGCGGCCAGGCGGCCCGCGACGCGCATTTTTTCGATGTCTTCAGATGTCTTGATAGAAATAGCCATGGATTGTGTCCAGCTGTGTCGATTTTTTCGACAATAATAGAGTAAGTCCGGTCAATGTTAACAGTCCGGGCGACCTGGTGCCAAATTGAGAATCATTAACAGCACTCAGCGTCAACAAGAGTTGGTGTCCAATCCTATTTTGTGGTATAAAGCGCGCCGGACTTCCGTTCCATTTCGTACTACACAGGATGGACTGAAGCGACAAATCTCACTTTGTGTATATAACACACACGTATCGACACATATTCCGGGGTGCCCTTTGGGGTCGGTAATATGGGATGCGTGGAGGCATAACCCCAACTTTATCTATAGAGGTTTTAAACATGGCAACTGTTTCCATGCGCGACATGCTCAAGGCTGGTGTTCACTTTGGTCACCAGACCCGTTACTGGAACCCGAAAATGAAGCCTTTCATCTTCGGCGCGCGTAACAAAGTTCACATCATCAACCTTGAGAAAACTGTACCGATGTTCAACGAAGCTCTGGCTGAACTGAACAAGATCTCTGCTCGTAAAGGCAAGATCCTGATGGTTGGTACTAAGCGCGCTGCAAGCGAAGCGGTAAAAGAAGCTGCTAACAGCTGCGATCAGTTCTTCGTGAACCATCGCTGGTTGGGCGGTATGCTGACTAACTGGAAAACCGTTCGTCAGTCCATCAAACGTCTGAAAGACCTGGAAACTCAGTCCCAGGACGGTACTTTCGAGAAGCTGACCAAGAAAGAAGCGCTGATGCGTACTCGTGAGCTGGCCAAGCTGGAAAACAGCCTGGGCGGTATCAAAGACATGGGCGGCCTGCCGGACGCACTGTTTGTTATCGATGCAGACCACGAACACATCGCTATCAAAGAAGCAAACAACCTGGGTATCCCGGTATTTGCTATCGTTGATACTAACTCCGATCCGGACGGCGTAGATTTCGTTATCCCGGGTAACGACGATGCAATCCGCGCTGTTAGCCTGTACCTGGGTGCAGTAGCTGCAACCGTGCGTGAAGGTCGTTCTCAGGATCTGGCTTCTCAAGCGGAAGAAAGCTTCGTAGAAGCTGAATAATAAGGTCTAGCCCTTATTTAGTACCGTGTATAAATAGGGGCCTATATTTGGCCCCTTTTTCACTTTTAAACCTGTTTGGTTCCTGGAACCGGGCAGGTCATATCTCTCCCGAGGATTAAAGAATGGCTGAAATTACCGCATCCCTGGTAAAAGAGCTGCGCGAACGTACCGGCGCAGGCATGATGGATTGCAAAAAAGCGCTGACTGAAGCTAACGGCGACATCGAGCTGGCAATCGAAAACATGCGTAAATCTGGCGCGATCAAAGCGGCGAAAAAAGCAGGCAACGTTGCTGCTGACGGCGTGATCATCACCAAGATCGACGGTACCTACGGCATCATTCTGGAAGTTAACTGCCAGACTGACTTCGTAGCAAAAGATGGCGGTTTCCAGGCATTTGCTAACAAAGTTCTGGACGCAGCCGTTGCCGGTAAAATCACCGACGTAGAAGTTCTGAAAGCGCAGTTCGAAGAAGAGCGCGTTGCGCTGGTTGCTAAAATCGGTGAGAACATCAACATCCGTCGCGTTGCTTCCCTGGAAGGCGAAGTTCTGGGTTCATACCAGCACGGCGCGCGTATCGGCGTTCTGGTTGCCGCTAAAGGTGCAGACCAGGAGCTGGTTAAACAGCTGGCTATGCACATCGCTGCAAGCAAGCCTGAATTCGTTAAGCCGGAAGACGTTTCCGCTGAAGTGGTAGAGAAAGAGTACCAGGTTCAGCTGGACATCGCGATGCAGTCCGGTAAGCCGAAAGAAATCGCAGAGAAAATGGTTGAAGGCCGCATGAAGAAATTCACCGGCGAAGTTTCTCTGACCGGCCAGCCTTTCGTTATGGACCCAAGCAAATCTGTTGCTCAGCTGCTGAAAGAGCACAACGCAGACGTGACTGGCTTCATCCGCTTTGAAGTGGGCGAAGGCATCGAAAAAGTTGAGACTGACTTTGCAGCAGAAGTTGCTGCGATGTCCAAGCAGTCTTAATTTTTTAAAAGGAGCCGCCTGAGGGCGGCTTCTTTTTGTGCCCATTTTGTAAATTCAGCCAACCACTTATAGTGGCTGCGCTGAAAAGCGACATACAATGTCGTCAGAATTAACTCATCTCACTCGTTGACAGTCTCAGGAAAGAAACATGGCTACCAATGCAAAACCCGTCTACAAACGTATTCTGCTTAAGTTAAGTGGCGAAGCTCTGCAGGGTTCGGAAGGCTTCGGTATTGATGCAAGCATACTTGACCGTATGGCTCAGGAAATCAAGGAACTGGTTGAACTGGGTATTCAGGTTGGCGTAGTGATTGGTGGCGGTAACCTGTTCCGTGGTGCTGGTCTGGCGAAAGCGGGAATGAACCGCGTTGTGGGCGACCACATGGGCATGCTGGCAACGGTCATGAACGGCCTTGCAATGCGTGACTCCCTCCATCGCGCCTATGTGAACGCTCGCTTGATGTCAGCGATTCCGCTGAACGGCGTTTGTGATAACTACAGCTGGGCAGAGGCGATCAGCCTGCTGCGTAATAACCGCGTCGTTATTCTGGCTGCGGGTACCGGCAACCCGTTCTTCACGACCGACTCCGCAGCTTGCCTGCGCGGGATTGAAATTGAAGCTGACGTGGTGCTGAAAGCAACCAAAGTCGACGGCGTGTTTACCGCTGACCCGGCTAAAGACCCGTCTGCCACCATGTACGATCAGCTGAGCTACAGCGAAGTGCTTGATAAAGAGCTGAAAGTAATGGATCTGGCCGCCTTTACCCTGGCGCGTGACCATAAATTGCCGATTCGCGTATTCAACATGAACAAACCCGGCGCGCTGCGCCGCGTGGTGATGGGCGAAAAAGAAGGTACGTTAATTACGGAATAATTTCCGTAATACGCTTCATCGTTCAGACCGTCTCTGCGTTGGCCGTCTTTGCTCACCTCAGCCGCTGATTTCAGTAAGCTGCTGGGGGAGTTCGCTCCGCCGTAGCTTCGATACAACGTGAATGATTTTGTGTAGAAATGCAGGTAAGATTCCGCTCTACCTTAGTAGCGGCTTTTTACTCAGACGCGCCCAGGGCGTCGTCATGAATTAAACGGGACTATACTTAGCTCACCTGATAGCAGCTGTGCGGCGTTTAGTCTGCCTGAGACAAGTTTCCAAGGATTAGTAACGTGATTAACGACATCAGAAAAGATGCTGAAGTGCGCATGGAAAAATGCGTTGAAGCGTTCAAAAACCAAATCAGCAAAATACGCACGGGTCGTGCTTCCCCCAGCCTGCTGGACGGCATCGTCGTGCAGTATTACGGTACGCCTACGCCGCTGCGTCAGCTGGCAAGCGTAACGGTTGAAGACTCCCGTACGCTGAAAATCAACGTGTTCGACCGCTCCCTGAGCCCGGCCGTTGAAAAAGCGATCATGGCTTCTGACCTCGGTCTGAACCCAAGCTCTGCGGGCAGCGATATCCGCGTTCCGCTGCCTCCGCTGACCGAAGAGCGTCGTAAAGATCTGACCAAGATCGTACGCGCAGAAGCCGAGCAGGCTCGCGTATCGGTACGTAACGTTCGTCGCGACGCTAACGACAAAGTGAAAGCGCTGCTGAAAGACAAAGAGATCAGCGAAGATGACGATCGCCGTTCTCAGGACGACGTGCAGAAAATGACTGACGCCGCCATTAAGAAAGTGGATGCGGCGCTGGCAGATAAAGAAGCGGAACTGATGCAGTTCTGATTTCCTGCCGTTATGCCCGTCCTCATTGCCGTTTGATGAACGGGACGGACGTACAGTCTGAAACGCCGTACAGAAGACCGAACGCTCAGCTCCAGGAATTGCGTTGAAAAGGTCGGCCCTGTAGCCTTTGGCACTTTTGTTGAAGGCGATACATTGCCTGCCCGCCTCCTGATTGCTGATGTGCGAGGGCTTGCTGGCGGCGTTTTTTTTATTCTGTCTTACTTCTTCTGGACGCCTCATGAAGCACTTAACCGTTCTCGGTTCGACCGGTTCAATTGGCTGCAGCACGCTGGATGTCGTGCGCCATAACCCCGATCGCTTTTCCGTCGCCGCGCTGGTCGCGGGGAAAAATGTCGACCGTATGGTTGAACAATGTCTGGAATTCACCCCCCGCTACGCGGTCATGGATGATGCGAAAAGCGCCGAGTCTCTGCGTATCGCGCTGCGCGAGCGCGCCAGCCGTACCGAAGTCCTGAGCGGTCAGCACGCCGCTGCGGAAGTCGCCGCGCTGGATGACGTTGACCAGGTCATGGCGGCGATTGTCGGTGCCGCGGGGCTGGTTCCTACGCTCGCGGCCATTCGGGCCGGAAAAACGGTGCTGTTGGCCAATAAAGAGGCGCTGGTGACCTGCGGTCGTCTGTTTATGGACGCCGTGCAGCAGTCCGGCGCGCGCCTGTTGCCCGTCGATAGCGAACATAACGCTATTTTTCAGAGTATGCCGGAAACAATTCAACACAATCTGGGATACGCTGACTTAACGCAGAACGGCGTCTCGTCGATTCTGCTGACCGGTTCCGGTGGTCCTTTCCGGGATACAGCGCTTTCTGAGCTGGCGGCAATGACGCCGGATCAGGCCTGCCGCCACCCTAACTGGTCAATGGGACGCAAAATTTCTGTCGATTCCGCCACGATGATGAATAAGGGGCTGGAGTATATCGAAGCCCGCTGGCTATTCAACGCCTCGGCGCAGCAGATGGAAGTCCTGATTCACCCGCAGTCCGTTATCCATTCAATGGTGCGCTATCGCGATGGCAGCGTTCTCGCACAGCTCGGTGAGCCGGATATGCGTACGCCGATCGCCCACACTATGGGATGGCCGCAGCGCCTGAACTCCGGGGCTGAAGCGCTGGATTTCTGCCGTCTGAGCAATCTGAGCTTTGCCGCGCCGGATTACGAACGCTATCCGTGCCTGAAGCTGGCGATGGAGGCATTTGATGTCGGTCAGGCGGCGACGACGGCGCTGAATGCTGCCAATGAAATTTCGGTAGCCGCGTTCCTCGCTACGGAGATTCGCTTCACCGATATTGCGGCGGTTAACCTGGCGGTGCTGGAGCAGCTGGCGCTGAATGAGCCGCAAAGCATTGAAGAAGTTCTGATTATCGATGCTCAGGCGAGAGCCGCTGCTCACCGGCAGCTGAAACAGCTGGCGGTGCGGGGCTGACCGACGCAATACGTTGTGATATTTGTGGGCGCTGGGCTTCAGTGATATAGTCTGCGCCACCCGATCGTTGTCTAAGATTGCGGTGGCCGTGGCATGACACGGCTTTTTTGCGTAAAGCTCTTGGTTGTTCTCTGCGATTAGCTGCGGCCTCGGCACTGGATAAAAATGCGTATATAGCGCTGACCGGTTGCTTGCGTTTAGCGGCGTAGCTAATCCTTATTATGGACTTAAAACGCGTTATGTTGTCTGCTAATCAAACTGTCAGCGAAATATCACCTGTACATGGCTGCCGTCATGTCGCCATCATTATGGATGGCAACGGACGTTGGGCGAAACAGCAAGGGAAAATTCGCGCATTCGGCCATAAGGCCGGAGCGAAGTCAGTCCGTCGCGCAGTTTCCTTCGCGGCGAACAATGGTATTGAAGCGTTGACGTTATACGCATTCAGCAGTGAGAACTGGAACCGTCCGGCGCAGGAAGTCAGCGCGCTGATGGAGCTGTTCGTCTGGGCGCTGGATAGTGAAGTCAAAAGCCTGCACCGGCATAACGTTCGCCTGCGGATCATCGGCGAAACCACGCGTTTTAATGCTCGCCTGCAGGAGCGGATCCGCAAAGCGGAAGCGCTCACTGAGAACAATACGGGCTTAACGCTGAATATTGCGGCGAACTACGGTGGGCGCTGGGATATCATTCAGGGCGTCCGCAATCTGGCCGAACAGGTAAAAAACGGGTTACTTCAGCCCGAACAGATCACGGAAGACATGCTGAGTCAGCAGGTCTGTATGCATGAACTGGCACCTGTAGATTTAGTTATTAGGACCGGGGGAGAGCATCGAATCAGTAATTTTTTGATTTGGCAAATTGCCTATGCCGAACTTTACTTTACCGATGTTCTTTGGCCCGATTTTGCTGAACAGGACTTTGAAGGTGCACTCCATGCCTTTGTTAATCGAGAGCGTCGTTTCGGCGGCACTGAGCCGGGTGGCAGCAATGCCTGATGGGGGTCACTTTTGCTGAAGTATCGCCTGATATCGGCTTTTGTTTTGATCCCCGTGGTGATTGCGGCGCTTTTCCTGTTGCCGCCTGCGGGTTTCGCCATCGTCACGCTGGTCGTTTGTATGCTCGCCGCGTGGGAGTGGGGGCAGCTAAGCGGCTTCACCTCAACGACCCAACGCGTCTGGCTGGCGCTGCTCTGCGGCCTGCTGCTGGCGCTGATGCTTTTCCTGATGCCTGAATATCACTATGACGTCCATCAACCGGTTGTTGAGGGGTCGCTATGGGCATCGCTGGGCTGGTGGATTGCGGCCCTGCTGCTGGTCCTTTCCTACCCGGCTTCCGCTGCCTTCTGGCGGAACTCTAAAACGCTGCGCCTGGTTTTTGGCATTCTGACCATTGTTCCGTTCTTCTGGGGTATGCTGACGCTGCGCGCCTGGCACTACGCGGATAACCACTACAGCGGCGCGCTGTGGCTACTGTACGTGATGATTCTGGTTTGGGGCGCGGATTCCGGTGCCTATATGTTTGGCAAAATGTTCGGTAAGCACAAGCTGGCGCCGAAGGTTTCACCGGGCAAAACCTGGCAGGGCTTTTTTGGCGGGCTGGTTACCGCAGCGGTTATTTCCTGGGCGTACGGCCAGTGGGCGAATCTCGACGTAACGCCGGCGGTACTGCTCATTTGCTCTATCGTTGCGGCGCTGGCTTCGGTGCTCGGCGACCTGACGGAAAGTATGTTTAAGCGAGAGGCCGGCATCAAGGATAGCGGGCATCTGATTCCCGGACACGGCGGAATTCTGGATCGTATCGATAGCCTGACGGCGGCGGTACCGGTATTCGCGTGTCTGCTATTGTTGGTCTTCAGGACGATTTGACGGAAGGTTTTATGCTAAGCGTTCTCTGGAATTTGGCCGCCTTTATCATTGCGCTGGGCGTATTGATCACCGTGCATGAGTTTGGCCATTTCTGGGTGGCTCGTCGCTGCGGCGTTCGCGTTGAACGCTTCTCCATCGGCTTTGGCAAAGCGCTATGGCGGCGTTCTGACAAGCAGGGGACGGAATTCGTTATCGCCCTTATCCCACTCGGCGGTTACGTCAAGATGCTCGACGAGCGCGTCGAGCCGGTGGCGCCAGAGATGCGCCACTACGCTTTCAATAATAAAACCGTCGGTCAGCGCGCAGCGATAATCGCCGCCGGACCGATCGCGAACTTCATTTTTGCCATCTTTGCCTACTGGCTGGTGTTTATCATCGGCGTCCCTGGCGTTCGTCCGGTTGTTGGCGAAATAGTGCCCGATTCGATTGCCGCACACGCACAAATTGCAAAAGGAACGGAACTTAAAGCGATAGATGGCATCGAAACGCCTGATTGGGATGCTGTGCGTATGGCGCTGGTAACGAAGATCGGAGACCAGCAAACAATAGTTTCGGTCGCCCCTTTCGGGACCAGCCAACGCCAGGATAAAATCCTCGATTTACGCCATTGGGCGTTCGAACCGGACAAACAGGATCCGGTGACATCGCTGGGCATTCAGCCCCGGAGCGCGCAGGTTGATACGGCTCTGGCAGAAGTACAATCGAATTCGGCAGCGCAGAAGGCGGGTTTGCAAGCGGGCGACAGGATCGTTAAAGTCGATGGTCAACCGTTAACGCAGTGGATAACGTTTGTTAATCTGGTGCGTGATAATCCTGGTAAAGCGCTGGTTCTGGACATCGAGCGGCAGGGGAGTCCTCTGTCAGTGACGCTGACACCAGATTCGAAGTCCGGTAGTAAGGGTCAGGCTGAGGGATTTGCAGGGGTTGTGCCTAAGGTCATCCCGCTGCCCGATGAATATAAGACAGTTCGTCAGTACGGGCCGTTTGCCGCCATCGCTGAAGCCACGGATAAAACCTGGCAACTGATGTCGTTAACGGTCAGGATGCTGGGTAAATTGATAACCGGTGATGTCAAACTGAACAACCTCAGCGGGCCGATCTCTATCGCCCAGGGGGCTGGAATGTCAGCGGAGTTTGGGTTGATTTACTATCTGATGTTCCTAGCGCTGATAAGCGTGAAC
Source organism: Klebsiella sp. Ech2A (assembly GCF_030078455.1). Lineage (NCBI taxonomy): Bacteria > Pseudomonadati > Pseudomonadota > Gammaproteobacteria > Enterobacterales > Enterobacteriaceae > Klebsiella > Klebsiella sp. Ech2A. The sequence continues at coordinate 21,551 of NZ_JAQGFU010000030.1, forward strand.
CTCGGAATAATCAACCTGTTCCCGCTTCCCGTCCTGGACGGGGGGCACCTGCTGTTTTTAGCGATTGAAAAGCTAAAAGGCGGGCCGGTATCCGAGCGAGTTCAAGACTTTAGTTATCGCATTGGCTCAATACTGCTGGTGTTGTTAATGGGGCTTGCACTTTTCAATGATTTCTCTCGGTTGTAAGAGAGTTTGTTAGGAAGAACGCATAATAACGATGGCGATGAAAAAGTTGCTCATAGCGTCGCTGCTGTTTAGCAGCGCAACCGTATACGGTGCTGAAGGGTTCGTGGTGAAGGACATTCATTTCGAAGGCTTGCAGCGTGTCGCTGTTGGTGCGGCCCTCCTCAGTATGCCAGTGCGTCCTGGCGATACGGTGACCGATGATGATATCAGTAACACCATTCGTGCTCTGTTTGCCACCGGCAACTTTGAGGACGTTCGCGTCCTGCGCGATGGTGATACCCTGCTGGTGCAGGTGAAAGAGCGCCCAACGATTGCCAGCATCACTTTCTCCGGTAACAAGTCGGTGAAGGATGACATGCTCAAGCAAAACCTTGAGGCATCCGGCGTGCGCGTTGGGGAGTCCCTTGACCGTACTACGCTCGCTGATATCGAGAAAGGGCTGGAAGATTTCTACTATAGCGTCGGTAAGTACAGCGCCAGCGTAAAAGCTGTCGTCACGCCGCTGCCGCGTAACCGCGTCGACCTGAAGCTGGTGTTCCAGGAAGGCGTCTCGGCGAAAATCCAGCAAATCAATATCGTCGGTAACCACGCATTCAGCACCGATGAACTGATTTCAACCTTCCAGCTGCGCGATGAAGTGCCGTGGTGGAACGTGGTTGGCGATCGCAAATACCAGAAGCAGAAACTGGCAGGGGATCTCGAAACTCTGCGCAGCTACTACCTGGATCGCGGCTACGCACGTTTCAACATCGACTCCACCCAGGTGAGCCTGACGCCGGATAAAAAAGGCATCTACATCACCGTGAACATTACCGAAGGCGATCAGTACAAGCTCTCGGGCGTGCAGGTGACGGGCGATCTGGCGGGGCATTCGGCGGAAATCGAAGCGTTGACCAAAGTCGAGCCGGGCGAGCTGTATAACGGCGCCAAAGTGACCAAAATGGAGAATGATATTAAGAAACTCCTTGGTCGCTACGGTTACGCCTATCCGCGCGTGCAGTCGCAGCCGGAAATCAACGACGCCGACAAGACCGTGAAGCTGCACGTTAACGTTGATGCGGGGAACCGCTACTACGTACGTAAAATTCGCTTTGAAGGCAACGACACCTCGAAAGATTCCGTTCTGCGTCGCGAAATGCGCCAGATGGAAGGGGCGTGGCTGGGCAGCGATCTGGTTGACCAGGGTAAAGACCGTCTGAACCGTTTAGGCTATTTCGAAACCGTTGATACCGATACGCAGCGCGTGCCGGGCAGTCCGGATCAGGTCGACGTGGTCTATAAGGTCAAGGAGCGTAACACCGGTAGCTTCAACTTTGGTATCGGCTACGGTACCGAAAGCGGCGTAAGCTTCCAGGCGGGCGTTCAGCAGGACAACTGGTTGGGTACCGGCTATTCCGTCGGAATTAGCGGCACCAAAAACGATTACCAGACCTATACTGAACTGTCGGTCACTAACCCGTATTTCACCGTTGATGGCGTCAGCCTCGGTGGTCGTCTCTTCTATAACGACTTCGATGCAAGCGATGCGGATCTGTCCGACTATACCAATAAAAGCTATGGTTCGGACGTGACGCTGGGCTTCCCGGTTAATGAATACAACACGTTGCGAGCGGGGCTGGGGTATGTACATAACTCCTTGTCCAGCATGAAGCCGCAGGTAGCGATGTGGCGTTATCTGAACTCTCTGGGGCAGTACCCAAGTACGACGAACGATAGCAACGGCTTTAGCGCTAACGACTTCACTTTCAACTACGGTTGGACGTACAACAAGCTGGACCGCGGTTTCTTCCCGACGGAAGGCTCGCGCGTTAACCTGAATGGTAAAGTGACCATTCCGGGCTCAGATAACGAATATTACAAAGCCACGCTGGATACGGCGACCTACGTGCCGATCGATGACGATCACAAGTGGGTGGTTCTGGGACGTACCCGCTTTGGCTACGGCGATGGCCTGGGCGGTAAAGAGATGCCGTTCTACGAGAACTTCTACGCCGGTGGTTCAAGCACCGTGCGCGGGTTCCAGTCGAACACCATTGGTCCGAAAGCGGTCTATTTCCCGGCCAGCAGTCGTCATGATGATGACAGCGGCTACACTAACGACTGTAAGAGCACCGCATCCGCGCCATGCGAATCTGATGATGCAGTGGGCGGTAACGCCATGGCGGTCGCCAGCCTGGAGATGATTACGCCGACGCCGTTTATCAGCGATAAGTATGCTAACTCGGTCCGTACCTCCTTCTTCTGGGATATGGGTACCGTGTGGGATACGCACTGGGATTCGAGCGCGTACGGTGGCTATCCGGACTATGGCGATCCGAGCAACATCCGTATGTCCGCAGGTATTGCGGTACAGTGGATGTCGCCGTTGGGGCCGTTGGTATTCTCCTACGCCCAACCGTTTAAAAAGTACGAGGGAGACAAAGCCGAGCAGTTCCAGTTTAACATTGGTAAAACCTGGTAACTGTAGGGCGACAAAGGAATGTAAGTGCAGTATCGCGCTGACTTTAGGCGATAACCTCGGTTGTCGCCTGGCCACGCAAATAACGGTACCCCTGGGTACTCATGGGATGGTAAGGAGTTAATTGTGAAAAAGTGGTTATTAGCTGCAGGTCTGGGTTTGGCAATGGTAACTTCCGCACAGGCGGCAGATAAAATTGCAATGGTAAACATGAACAGCCTGTTCCAACAGGTTGCCCAGAAAACAGGCGTTTCTAATACGCTGGAAAACGAGTTCAAAGGCCGCGCGAGCGAGCTGCAGCGTATGGAAGGTGACCTGCAGTCTAAAATGCAGCGTCTGCAGTCCATGAAGCCGGGCGCCGATCGTACCAAGCTGGAAAAAGACGTCATGGCTCAGCGCCAGACTTTCTCTCAGAAGGCACAGTCTTTTGAGCAGGATCGTTCACGTCGTTCTAACGAAGAACGTGGCAAGCTGGTTACCCGTATCCAGACCGCTGTGAAAAGCGTCGCGAACAGCCAGAGCATCGATCTGGTTGTAGATTCTAATGCCGTTGCATACAACAGCAGCGATGTAAAAGACATCACCGCTGACGTGCTGAAACAGGTTAACTAAGTAATGCCTTCAATTCGACTGGCTGATCTTGCGCAGCAGTTGGATGCAGAATTACACGGTGATGGCGATATCGTCATCACCGGCGTTGCATCCATGCAGGCCGCAAAAGCGTGCCATATTACGTTCATGGTAAATCCTAAATACCGTGATCGCCTGGCCGATTGCCAGGCTTCTGCCGTTGTTATGACGCAGGATGATTTACCTTTTGCCCACGGCGCCGCGCTGGTAGTGCGTAATCCCTACCTGACCTACGCCCGCATGGCTCAAATACTTGATACCACGCCGCAGCCGGCGCAGAATGTCGCGCCCAGCGCGGTCATCGATGCCACGGCAAAGCTGGGTAAGAACGTAGCGATCGGTCCTAACGCCGTTATCGAATCCGACGTAGAGCTCGGTGATAACGTGGTTATCGGCGCCGGATGCTTCGTTGGTAAAAAGACAAAAATTGGCGCCGGCTCGCGTTTATGGGCCAACGTCACCGTTTATCACGAGATTGAGATCGGTGAAAATTGCCTGATCCAGTCCGGCACCGTGATCGGTGCAGACGGTTTCGGTTACGCCAACGATCGCGGTAACTGGGTGAAGATCCCGCAGCTGGGCCGCGTCATTATTGGCGATCGCGTGGAGATCGGCGCCTGTACCACCATCGACCGCGGTGCGCTGGATGACACCTCGATCGGTAATGGCGTCATTATCGACAACCAGTGCCAGATTGCGCACAACGTCGTGATTGGCGACAATACCGCCGTTGCTGGCGGCGTTATCATGGCAGGCAGCCTGAAAATCGGCCGCTACTGCATGATTGGCGGTGCCAGCGTGATCAACGGCCATATGGAAATCTGTGACAAAGTGACCGTCACGGGGATGGGGATGGTTATGCGTCCTATCACCGAACCTGGCGTTTACTCTTCGGGTATCCCGCTGCAACCGAATAAGGTTTGGCGTAAAACAGCCGCGCTGGTGATGAATATTGATGATATGAGCAAGCGACTCAAAGCAGTTGAGCGCAAGGTTAATCAACAAGATTAGCGCACCCAGCCAAACGCGAAATCATGCCACGTAGCCGATAAAGCGGCTGCCTGGAAGGTGAAGCGTGAAAATTTTCGGCCTGTTGCATTCATAAGATTGCCGCAGGCCGTGTTATTATTGCCTTTTAGTATATTTAGACAGGAAGAGTATTTTGACTACTGACACTCATACTCTGCACATTGAAGAGATTCTGGAACTTCTGCCTCACCGTTACCCGTTCCTGCTGGTAGACCGCGTGCTGGATTTTGAAGAAGGTCGTTTTCTGCGCGCAGTAAAAAATGTTTCTGTTAACGAGCCGTTTTTCCAGGGGCATTTCCCTGGTAAACCGATTTTACCAGGCGTTCTGATTCTGGAAGCTATGGCCCAGGCCACCGGCATTCTGGCATTCAAAAGCGTGGGTAAGCTCGAGCCGGGCGAACTGTACTATTTTGCCGGGATTGATGAAGCGCGTTTCAAACGTCCGGTAGTGCCAGGCGATCAGATGATTATGGAAGTCACTTTTGAGAAAACTCGCCGCGGCCTGACGCGTTTTAAAGGCGTCGCGACGGTTGACGGGAAAGTGGTTTGCGAAGCAACGATGATGTGTGCGCGTAGCCGGGAGGCCTGATACGTGATTGATAAAACCGCCTTTATTCATCCTTCAGCCATTGTAGAAGAAGGTGCCGTTATCGGTGCTAACGCTCACATTGGTCCGTTTTGTATTGTTGGTGCTAACGTCGTGATTGGCGAAGGTACCGTACTGAAGTCTCATGTTGTCGTTAACGGTCATACCACGATTGGCCGCGATAATGAGATCTATCAGTTCGCTTCCATCGGCGAAGTTAACCAGGATCTGAAATATGCTGGCGAACCGACGCGCGTGGAAATTGGCGATCGCAACCGCATCCGCGAAAGCGTCACCATTCATCGCGGTACAGTACAGGGCGGTGGATTAACGAAGGTGGGCAGCGATAACCTGCTGATGATCAACGCCCACGTGGCGCATGATTGTACGGTTGGCGATCGCTGCATTCTGGCCAATAACGCGACCCTTGCCGGGCACGTCTCGCTGGATGATTACGTTATCATCGGCGGTATGACCGCGGTGCATCAGTTCTGCATCATCGGTGCCCACGTGATGGTTGGCGGCTGCTCCGGCGTTGCGCAGGACGTTCCGCCGTTCGTTATTGCCCAGGGCAACCACGCGACGCCGTTTGGCGTCAACATCGAAGGCCTGAAACGCCGCGGCTTCAGCCGTGAAGCGATCACCGCAATTCGTAACGCGTATAAGCTGCTCTACCGCAGCGGCAAAACGCTGGACGAAGCCAAGCCGGAAATCGCCGAACTGGCGGCTCAGCATCCTGAAGTTCAGCCATTTTACGACTTCTTTGCCCGCTCAACCCGCGGCCTGATTCGTTAATGGCGGTACAGCGTCCCCTGACTATTGCCCTGGTCGCCGGAGAAACCTCCGGCGATATTCTTGGTGCCGGTCTGATCCGCGCGCTCAAGGCGCGCATTCCCGATGCGCGCTTTGTTGGCGTGGCGGGGCCGCTAATGCAGGCCGAGGGCTGTGAAGCCTGGTATGAAATGGAAGAGCTGGCGGTGATGGGCATTGTTGAAGTGCTCGGTCGCTTACGCCGCCTGCTGCACATTCGCGCCGATCTCACCCGCCGCTTCGGCGAGCTGCGTCCCGACGTTTTTGTTGGCATCGACGCGCCGGACTTCAATATCACCCTCGAAGGCAACCTGAAAAAGCAGGGCATCAGGACTATCCATTACGTCAGCCCGTCCGTTTGGGCATGGCGACAAAAACGCGTTTTCAAAATTGGCAGATCGACCGATCTGGTGCTGGCATTTCTGCCTTTCGAAAAAGCGTTTTACGACAAATTTAACGTTCCCTGCCGCTTCATAGGCCACACCATGGCGGATGCGATGCCGCTGGATCCGGATAAAGGCGCCGCGCGCGACCGCCTGGGCATTGCCCGGGACGCGCACTGCCTGGCGCTGCTGCCGGGGAGCCGCGGGGCCGAAGTTGAAATGCTCAGCGCGGACTTTCTCAAAACCGCGCAGATTTTGCGTGAAAGCTATCCCGATCTGCAGGTGCTGGTCCCGCTGGTTAACGCTAAACGGCGTGAGCAGTTTGAACGTATTAAAGCCGAAACGGCGCCGGATCTCCCGGTTCACCTGCTGGATGGTCGGGCGCGTGATGCGATGATCGCCAGCGATGCCGCGCTGCTCGCCTCCGGGACGGCGGCGCTGGAGTGCATGCTGGCCAAATGTCCGATGGTCGTTGGCTACCGCATGAAGCCGTTTACCTTCTGGCTGGCGAAGCGGCTGGTGAAAACCGATTACGTTTCGCTCCCCAACCTGCTGGCCGGGCGCGAGCTGGTTAAAGAGCTGCTGCAGGATGAGTGTCAGCCGCAGCTGCTCGCCGATGCGCTGCGGCCGCTGCTGGCCGACGGTAAAACCAGCCATGAAATGCACGACACCTTCCGCGCGCTGCATCAACAAATTCGCTGCAATGCTGATGAGCTGGCGGCGGACGCGGTACTGGAGTTAGTAAAATGATTGAGTTTGTCTATCCGCATACCCATCTTGTTGCCGGCGTTGATGAAGTTGGACGCGGGCCGCTGGTGGGGGCGGTCGTCACCGCAGCGGTGATCCTCGATCCGGCAAAGCCGATTATTGGCCTGAATGACTCCAAAAAATTAAGCGAAAAGCGTCGTCTGGCGCTGTTCGATGAGATCAAAGAGAAGGCCCTGTCATGGAGCCTTGGCCGCGCGGAGCCGCACGAGATTGACGAGCTGAATATCCTGCACGCAACGATGCTGGCCATGCAGCGCGCCGTCGCCGGCTTACACATTGCGCCGGAGTTCGTGCTGATTGACGGTAACCGCTGTCCGCCGCTGCCGGCCCCGTCGCTGGCGGTTGTTAAAGGCGATAGCCGGGTGGCGGAAATCAGCGCGGCGTCTATTCTGGCTAAAGTCACGCGCGATGCGGAGATGGTGACGCTGGATCGGCAATTTCCTCAATACGGCTTTGCGCAGCATAAAGGCTATCCCACCGCTTTCCATCTGGAAAAGCTGATAGAGCATGGCGCAACAGAGCATCATCGGCGCAGTTTCGGCCCGGTAAAACGCGCGCTGGGCCTCGCGTCCTGAATCAATACGCAATCAAGTAACGCGGAATCTGAAGATGGCTGAACCACGTTTCGTACACCTCAGGGTGCACAGCGACTATTCCATGATCGATGGGCTGGCGAAAACCGGGCCGCTGGTGAAAAAGGCGGCCGCGTTAGGCATGCCGGCGCTGGCGATCACCGATTTTACCAACCTGTGCGGGCTGGTGAAGTTCTACGGAGCGGGACACGGAGCCGGGATCAAACCGATCGTCGGCGCGGATTTTCACGTCCAGTGCGATCTGCTGGGCGATGAGCTGACCGAAATTACCGTCCTGGCGGCCGATAACGCCGGTTACCAAAACCTCACCCTGCTGATTTCCCGCGCCTACCAGCGCGGTTACGGCGCTCTCGGGCCGTGGATCGACAGGGACTGGCTGGCTGAGCATCAGGAAGGGCTGATTCTGCTCTCCGGCGCGCGCAAAGGCGACGTCGGCGTGTGCATGACGCGCGGCAACGCGGCGTTAGTTGAACAGTGCGTCGACTTCTACGAAGAGCACTTCCCCAATCGCTACTATCTGGAGCTGATCCGCACCGGTCGGGCGGACGAAGAGACCTATCTGCACGCCGCCGTCCAGCTGGCGGAGGAGCGCGGGCTGCCGGTGGTGGCGACGAACGACGTGCGCTTCCTCGAGACGGGCGACTTCGACGCGCATGAAATCCGCGTGGCGATCCATGACGGCTTTACCCTCGACGATCCGAAGCGCCCGCGTAACTATTCGCCGCAGCAGTATATGCGCAGCGAAGATGAGATGTGCGAGCTGTTCTCCGATCTCCCCGAGGCGCTGGAAAATAGCGTAGAAATTGCCAAACGCTGCAACGTCACCGTGCGTCTTGGCGAATACTTCCTGCCGCAGTTCCCGACCGGCGAGATGACGACTGAAGATTTCCTGGTATTGAAATCGAAAGAGGGTCTGGAAGAGCGCCTGGAATTCTTGTTCCCCGACGAAGCCGTGCGCAAAGAGAAGCGCCCGGAATATGATGAACGTCTGGATATCGAGCTGCAGGTTATCAACCAGATGGGCTTCCCCGGCTACTTCCTGATCGTGATGGAATTTATCCAGTGGTCGAAGGATAACGGCGTACCCGTTGGTCCTGGACGAGGCTCCGGCGCCGGCTCGCTGGTGGCCTACGCGCTGAAAATTACCGATCTCGATCCGCTGGAGTTCGATCTGCTGTTCGAACGCTTCCTGAACCCGGAGCGCGTATCGATGCCCGACTTTGACGTCGACTTCTGTATGGAGAAGCGCGATCAGGTTATCGAGCACGTCGCGGACATGTACGGCCGCGATGCGGTATCGCAGATTATTACCTTCGGTACGATGGCGGCAAAAGCGGTTATTCGCGACGTCGGCCGCGTGCTGGGCCATCCGTATGGCTTCGTCGATCGCATCTCAAAACTGGTGCCGCCGGATCCGGGGATGACCCTGGCGAAAGCCTTTGAAGCCGAACCGCAGCTGCCGGAAATCTACGAAGCTGACGAAGAGGTTAAGGCGCTGATCGATATGGCGCGCAAGCTGGAAGGCGTCACGCGTAACGCCGGCAAGCACGCGGGCGGGGTCGTTATCGCCCCGACCAAAATCACCGATTTTGCCCCGCTGTACTGCGATGAGGCCGGGCTGCATCCGGTCACCCAGTTTGATAAGAACGACGTGGAATATGCGGGGCTGGTCAAGTTTGACTTCCTCGGCCTGCGTACGCTGACGATCATCAACTGGGCGCTGGAGATGATCAACAAGCGGCGCGCGAAGAACGGCGAAGAGCCGCTGGATATCGCCGCCATTCCGCTGGAAGATAAGAAAAGTTTTGATATGCTGCAGCGCTCGGAAACCACCGCGGTTTTCCAGCTTGAATCGCGCGGCATGAAAGATCTGATCAAACGTCTGCAGCCGGACTGCTTCGAAGATATGATCGCCCTCGTGGCGCTGTTCCGTCCCGGTCCGCTGCAATCAGGGATGGTGGATAACTTTATCGACCGTAAGCACGGCCGGGAGGAGATCTCCTATCCGGACGTGCAGTGGCAGCATGAGTGTCTGAAGCCGGTGCTGGAGCCGACCTACGGCATTATCCTGTACCAGGAACAGGTCATGCAGATCGCGCAGGAGCTTTCCGGCTATACGCTCGGCGGCGCGGATATGCTGCGTCGTGCCATGGGTAAGAAAAAGCCGGAGGAGATGGCCAAGCAGCGCGGCACCTTCGAGGAAGGGGCAAAGAAAAACGGCGTTGATGGCGAGCTGGCGATGAAAATCTTCGACCTGGTGGAGAAATTCGCCGGTTACGGATTTAACAAATCGCACTCCGCGGCCTATGCGCTGGTCTCCTACCAGACGCTGTGGCTGAAGGCGCACTATCCGGCGGAGTTTATGGCCGCGGTAATGACGGCGGATATGGACAACACCGAGAAGGTGGTTGGGCTGGTGGATGAGTGCTGGCGGATGGGGCTGAAAATCCTGCCGCCTGACATTAACTCCGGCCTGTACCATTTCCACGTTAATGACGAGGGTGAAATCGTCTACGGCATTGGGGCCATTAAAGGCGTCGGCGAAGGTCCGATCGAAGCGATTATCGAAGCGCGTAACGAAGGCGGCTATTTCCGCGAGCTCTTCGACCTTTGCGCCCGTACCGATACCAAAAAGCTCAACCGGCGGGGGCTGGAAAAACTGATTATGTCCGGGGCGTTTGACCGCCTCGGGCCGCATCGCGCGGCGCTGATGAATTCGCTTGGCGACGCCCTGAAGGCCGCCGATCAGCACGCAAAAGCCGAGGCCATTGGCCAGGCCGACATGTTCGGCGTGCTGGCGGAAGAGCCGGAACAAATCGAGCAATCCTACGCGAACTGCCAGCCGTGGCCGGAGCAGGTGGTGCTCGATGGCGAAAGGGAGACCCTGGGGCTGTATCTGACCGGTCACCCGATCAACCAGTATTTGAAAGAGATCGAGCGCTACGTAGGCGGCGTCAGGCTCAAAGACATGCATCCGACCGATCGTGGTAAAGTTACCACGGCGGCGGGGCTCGTTATTGCTGCGCGGGTAATGGTCACCAAGCGCGGCAATCGTATCGGCATCTGTACGTTGGATGACCGTTCAGGGCGTCTGGAGGTGATGTTATTCACCGACGCTCTGGATAAATATCAGCAATTGCTGGAAAAAGACCGCATACTTATCGTCAGCGGACAGGTCAGCTTTGATGACTTCAGCGGGGGGCTTAAAATGACCGCCCGTGAAGTGATGGACATTGACGAAGCCCGGGAAAAATATGCTCGCGGGCTTGCTATCTCGCTGACGGACAGGCAAATTGATGACCAGCTTTTAAACCGACTCCGTCAGTCTCTGGAACCCCACCGTTCGGGAACTATTCCAGTGCACCTCTACTATCAGAGGGCGGATGCGCGCGCGCGGCTGCGCTTCGGCGCAACATGGCGCGTCTCTCCGAGCGATCGTTTACTCAACGATCTGCGTGGCCTTATCGGCTCGGAGCAGGTGGAACTGGAGTTTGACTAATACAGGAATACTATGAGTCTGAATTTCCTTGATTTTGAACAGCCGATTGCAGAGCTGGAAGCGAAAATCGATTCCCTGACTGCAGTAAGCCGTCAGGATGAGAAACTCGATATTAACATCGATGAAGAAGTGCATCGTCTGCGCGAAAAAAGCGTAGAGCTGACGCGTAAAATCTTCGCCGATCTCGGCGCATGGCAGGTTGCTCAGCTGGCACGCCATCCACGTCGCCCATACACCCTGGATTATGTCCGCCTGGCGTTCGACGAGTTTGACGAACTGGCCGGCGACCGTGCCTACGCTGATGATAAAGCTATCGTCGGCGGTATTGCGCGTCTGGACGGGCGTCCGGTGATGATTATCGGCCACCAGAAAGGGCGTGAGACGAAAGAAAAAATTCGTCGCAACTTTGGCATGCCGGCACCGGAAGGCTACCGTAAGGCGCTGCGTCTGATGGAGATGGCCGAGCGCTTTAAAATGCCGATCATCACCTTTATCGACACCCCAGGTGCCTACCCGGGCGTGGGCGCGGAAGAGCGCGGCCAGTCGGAAGCGATTGCCCGTAACCTGCGTGAAATGTCGCGCCTGAGCGTACCGGTCATCTGCACCGTTATCGGCGAAGGCGGCTCCGGCGGCGCGCTGGCGATTGGCGTCGGTGACAAAGTGAATATGCTGCAGTACAGCACCTATTCCGTTATTTCGCCGGAAGGCTGCGCGTCCATTCTGTGGAAAAGCGCGGACAAAGCCCCGCTGGCGGCTGAAGCCATGGGGATCGTTGCCCCGCGTCTGAAAGAGCTGAAGCTTATCGACTCCATTATTCCGGAGCCGCTGGGCGGCGCGCATCGCAATCCGGAAGCCATCGCTGCAAGCCTGAAAGCGCAGCTGCTGGCCGATCTGGCGGACCTCGATACCCTGAGCGAAGAAGAGCTGTTAAATCGTCGCTATCAGCGTCTGATGAGCTACGGCTACGCCTGATTATTCCTTGCGTTATGCAGTAAAAAGGGCCGGATTTTCCGGCCCTTTTTTATGTGCGATACGCAGGCGCGGTTGCTATGATGCCTGCCTTAGGTCAATTCCAGGAGGAATGCGTGAATATCATTGCCATCATGGGTCCCCACGGCGTCTATCACAAAGATGAACCGATTAAAGAACTGGAAGCCGCCCTGCAACAGCAAGGCTTTCAGACCATCTGGCCGCAGAATAGCGCCGACCTGCTGCAGTTTATCGAACACAATCCGCGGATCTGCGGCGTCATTTTTGACTGGGATGAGTATAACGTCGAGCTGTGCAGCGATATTAATCAGCTCAACGAATATCTGCCGCTGTATGCGTTTATCAACGCGCATTCGACGATGGACGTCAGCGGCCAGGACCTGCGCATGACGCTGTGGTTCTTCGAGTATGCTCTCGGCCTGGCGCAGGAGATTGCCATCCGTATCGGCCAGTACACCCGCGAGTATCTCGACAACATCACGCCGCCGTTTACCAAAGCACTGTTCAACTACGTCCAGGAGGGTAAATATACCTTCTGCACGCCGGGACATATGGGCGGCAGCGCCTACCAGAAAAGCCCGGTAGGCTGCCTGTTTTATGATTTCTTTGGCGGCAATACGCTCAAGGCCGACGTCTCCATTTCCGTGACGGAGCTGGGATCGCTGCTCGATCACTCCGGGCCGCACCTGGAGGCGGAAGAGTATATCGCCCGCGCCTTCGGTGCGGAGCAGAGCTATATGGTGACTAACGGCACCTCAACGTCGAACAAAATTGTCGGCATGTACTCTGCCCCGGCGGGGAGCACGCTGCTTATCGATCGCAACTGCCACAAGTCGCTGGCGCACCTGCTGATGATGAGCGACGTCGTCCCGCTGTGGCTGAAGCCGACGCGCAACGCGCTGGGGATCCTCGGCGGCATCCCGAAGCGGGAGTTTACCCGCGACAGCATTCAGCACAAGGTGAGCACGACGGGCGGGGCGCAGTGGCCGGTGCATGCGGTGATCACAAACTCCACCTACGACGGCCTGCTGTATAACACCACCTGGATAAAAGAGACGCTCGACGTTCCCTCTATCCACTTTGACTCCGCGTGGGTGCCCTATACCCATTTCCACCCGATTTATCAGGGGAAGAGTGGCATGAGCGGCGATCGCGTGCCGGGCAAGGTTATTTTTGAAACCCAGTCGACGCACAAAATGCTGGCGGCGCTGTCGCAGGCTTCGCTGATCCATATTAAAGGCAGCTATGACGAAGAGACCTTCAATGAAGCCTTTATGATGCATACCTCTACCTCGCCGAGCTATCCCATCGTCGCCTCGATTGAAACCGCCGCGGCAATGCTGCGCGGGAACTCGGGCAGGCGCCTGATCCAGCGCTCGATAGAGCGGGCGCTGGATTTCCGCAAAGAGGTACAGCGCCTGCGCGAAGAGGCGGACGGCTGGTTCTTTGATATCTGGCAGCCGGAAGATATTGCCGAGACCCGGTGCTGGTCGGTTGCTGCCGGCGAGCAGTGGCACGGTTTTCAGGATGCCGATGACGACCATATGTTCCTCGATCCGGTTAAGGTGACGATCCTGACGCCGGGGATGGATGAGCAGGGCAATATGGATGACGAGGGCATCCCGGCCGCGCTGGTGGCGAAGTTCCTCGATGAGCGCGGCGTGGTGGTGGAAAAAACCGGACCCTATAACCTGCTGTTCCTTTTCAGCATCGGCATCGACAAAACCCGGGCGATGGGGCTGCTGCGCGGCCTGACGGAGTTTAAACGCGCCTACGATCTTAATCTGCGGGTGAAGAATATGCTGCCGGATCTCTACGCCGAAGATCCGGATTTCTACCGCAATATGCGCATTCAGGATCTGGCCCAGGGGATCCATCGCCTGATCCGTCAGCACCAGCTTTCGCAGCTGATGCTGAGCGCCTTCGACGTCCTGCCGGAAATGAAGATGACGCCGCACCAGGCCTGGCAGCGGCAAATCAAAGGCGAGGTGGAGACCATCGAGCTGGAAAATCTGGTCGGGCGCATATCCGCTAACATGATCCTGCCGTATCCGCCGGGCGTGCCGCTGCTGATGCCCGGGGAGATGATTACCGAGGAGAGCCGCGCGGTGCTCGATTTCCTGCTGATGCTGTGCTCCATTGGGCGTCATTATCCGGGCTTTGAAACCGACATTCACGGGGCGAAGCGCGACGAGGATGGCGTCTATCGGGTACGGGTCTTAAAAAACGATTAGGTGCTTGCACCGCGGAGGGCGGTGCGGGTAACCTGGCTGATATCAATACGAGGATATTTACCATGCTGGGTCTAAAACGGGTTCACCATATTGCGATTATTGCGAGCAGCTATGCGCAGAGCAAAGCCTTCTACTGCGATATTCTCGGGTTTACGCTGCAGAGCGAGTTCTACCGCGAAGAGCGCGACTCGTGGAAGGGGGATCTGGCGCTGAACGGGGAGTATGTCATTGAGCTCTTCTCCTTTCCTTCGCCCCCGGCCCGCCCGTCGCGCCCTGAGGCCTGCGGCCTGCGTCACCTGGCCTTCAGCGTGGATGATATTGACGCGTCGGTGGCCCACCTCGAGGCCCACGGCGTGAAGTGTGAAGCGATACGTATCGATCCCTTCACCAATAAGCGCTTTACCTTCTTTAACGACCCTGACGGCCTGCCGCTGGAAATTTATCAGCAGTAGTCCTTGCCAGAGATGGCCCCGGCCGGTAACGTGCCGGGCTATCTCCCCTCAGCCAGCACTATCATGAAGATGACCCCAGATATTGCGCAAAACCTTCAGCCGCACCGCCAGTTTTTGGTGGCCTTCAGCGGCGGCCTCGATTCAACGGTTCTGCTCCACCAGCTGGTCTGCTGGCGCGCGCAGGATCCGACGTTAAGGCTGCGAGCTATCCATATTCATCATGGCCTGAGCGCCAACGCCGACGATTGGGTCGCGCACTGCCAGCAGCTGTGCCAGCAGTGGCAGGTCCCGCTGGTGGTCGAGCGCGTGGTGCTGGCGGATACCGGTCTGGGAGTCGAGGCGCACGCCCGGGAGGCGCGCTACCGGGCCTTCCGCACGGCGCTCGAGCCGGGGGAGGTGCTGGTGACGGCCCAGCATCTCGACGATCAGTGTGAAACCTTCCTGCTGGCGCTCAAGCGCGGCAGCGGCCCGACCGGGCTGTCGGCGATGGCCGCGTCTTCCGCCTTTTCTGACACTCTGCTGCTGCGTCCGCTGCTCAATATCCGCCGGGAAGCGCTACGCCAGTGGGCGCTGCGCCATCAGCTCAGCTGGATTGAGGATGAGAGCAACCAGGACGATACCTACGATCGCAACTTTCTGCGTTTGCAGATTATTCCTCGGCTTAGCGCCCGCTGGCCGCACTTCGCCGAGTCGGTAGCCCGCAGCGCCGACCTCTGCGCTGAACAGGAGAGCCTGCTGGACGAGATGCTGGCAGAAGAGCTGGCGTCGCTGATGGCGGATGACGGAACCTTAGCGATTGAACCTCTGGCCGCCGCCAGCGCCGCGCGCCGCGCCGCTCTGCTGCGCCGCTGGCTGGCGTGGCACAACGCGCCGATGCCATCCCGCGAGGTGCCGGAACGGATCTGGCGTGAGGTTGCCCAGGCGCGGGAGGATGCGTTTCCCTGCCTGCGTCTCGGCGACTTTACCGTTCGCCGCTACCGGCAGCGGCTGTGGTGGGTGAAATATCTCCCCGGCCAGACGGAGGCGGTGCTCTCATGGCCC
>NZ_JAQGFU010000310.1:0-3433 GCF_030078455.1 Klebsiella sp. Ech2A
ATAGTCCCCGTGCATGCGCAGTACCGGAAAGCCGAGCAGCGCCCCCGCCAGCGCCGCCATGATGGCCCCCAGCGGCAGCATCGCCCAGAACCCGAGCCCCAGATACTGGTAGCCCAGCGCCAGGCCGTAGGCGCCAATCGCATAGAACGCCACGTAGCCCAGGTCAAGCAGCCCGGCGAGCCCCACCACGATATTCAGCCCGAGCCCGAGCAGCACGTAAATCAGCCCGAGAATGGCCACCGTCAGCAGATACTTGGTGGCGATAGCCGGAAAGATGAGCGCCGCCAGCAGCAGCAGCGGCACAACCCAGCGCAGCCGCGAGCGGTAGCCGACCGGACGAACGTACACGCCGTCATCGGCCCCTTCAAAACGGGCGATAAATTTGCGTCCGCCGCGGCTTTGCAGCAGCAGGCTCAGCAGTAGCCTGCCGACCATCACCACCGCGACGATGACCGCCACCCGCTGGGTAGAGAGTTCAAAACTGTAGCCTTTCAGCACAATGCCGACGATCGGTCCAAACACGATTAGCGCACACAGCCCGGCCAGCACGCTATCAATCAGGCTTTTTTTAATATCCAGCCCTTGCCTGCGCGATACTTCACCCATGTTTTACCCCTTAAACCTTTGCGACCATCGGACGACCCAGCAGCCCCTGAGGGCGAAAAATCAAAATTGCCACCAGCAGAGCGAAGGAAAACACGTCTTTGTAATCGGAGTTCACCATCCCGGCAAACTGGGCCTCAGCCACCCCCAGCAGCAGGCCGCCGAGCATCGCGCCCGGCAGGGAGCCAATCCCGCCCAGCACCGCGGCGGTAAAGGCCTTAATGCCAATAATGAAGCCGATATAAAAATCGAAGGTGCCGTAATTCATCGTCACCAGCACCCCGGCCAGCCCGGCCATCGCGGCGCCGATCATAAACACCAGCGAGATAACCCGATCGGTATTAATGCCGAGGATCGCGGCCATGCGCCGATCCTGCTGCGTAGCGCGGCAGACGCGCCCCAGCCGGGTATGGTTAATGACCCACGAGAGGGTCAGCATCCCCACCAGCGCGGCGACGAGAATAAATATCTTGGTCCACGTAATTTGCACCACGCCGTCGCCGACCTCGAAGCGTAGGACGCCCGTCAGCAGGGTCGGGATCCCCTGCTGGTTCGGTCCCTGGCTGATCTGCACGTAGTTCTGCAGGATAAGCGACATGCCGATAGCCGAGATGAGCGGCGCCAGGCGGGTGGAGTTGCGCAGCGGCCGATAGGCGATACGCTCGATCGTCCAGCCGTAGACGCCGGTCACCACGATGGTGAACACCAGGGTGCCGAAGATCAGCAGCGGAAAGGAGTGAATGCCGAACCACGAGAGCAGCGCCAGGCCGATGGCGCAAAGGTAGGCGGAAATCATATAGACTTCGCCGTGGGCGAAGTTAATCATCCCGATAATGCCGTAAACCATGGTGTAGCCGATGGCAATTAATCCGTAAACGGCTCCCAGCGTCAGCCCATTAATCAGTTGTTGCAGAAAAAACGCTTCCATAGAAACCATCCTGCCAGTAAGCAGGCAGCGACCGGCAGGCTCCCGCCGTGCGCTGCCTTCAGTAGTACGACGCCCTTTTTTATAGGGACAAAGAGTTCAGCAAACGCTATAGCTGGTGATACTTGCCCTTATCATCCCAGGCGTAGACCACATAATCCGACACCTTCAGGTCGCCTTTACCGTCCCAGGCCTTTTTGCCCATCACCGTGTCAACGCTATGGCTTTTCAGCCACTCGCTGGCCTTGGCGTTGTCGGCGCCCACCGCGTTGTAGGCCGCGGCGATAGCCTGGATCGAGGCGTAGGCGTAAAGGGTATAGCCTTCCGGTTCGAAGCCGCTGGCGCGGAACTTCTCAATCACCGTTTTGCCCTCAGGAATGGTGCGCGGATCCTTACCAAACGTCATCAGCACGCCGTTGGTGAACTGCGGGCCGCCGGCGGTGGTTACCAGCTCTTCGGTTACGACACAGTCGCCGGAGAAGAACTTCGCCTGCAGCCCCTGCTCCCGCATCTGCCGCACCAGCGGACCGGCTTCCGGATGACAGCCGCCGAAATAGACCACGTCAGGCTTCAGCGCGCCAATTTTGGTCACCAGGGCGTTGAAATCCTTTTCACCGCGAGACAGCCCTTCGTACAGCACCTCTTTGGTGCCGCGTTTTGCCAGCGCCGCGCGGGTAGCGTCGGCGAGCCCCTGACCGTAGGTATCCTTATCGTGAATGACGGCAATCTTCTTCGCCTTCAGCACGTCAAGCATGTAGTCCGCGGCAATCGCCCCCTGCTGATCGTCACGCCCGCACATGCGGAACATATCCTTCATTCCGCGCTCGGTGATCAGCGGATTAGTTGACCCCGGCGTAATCGTCAGGATCCCCGCCTCGTCGTAGACTTCGGATGCCGGCATCGTCGACGATGAGCAGAAGTGTCCGACAACCGCGGAAACTCCCGACTCATCAACCAGGCGGTTGGCTACCGCGACGGCCTGCTTCGGTTCACAGGCATCATCCCCCTGCACCAGCACAATTTTTTCACCCTTAATTCCTCCCGCCGCGTTAATGTCTGCTACCGCCTGCGACGCCCCTTTCCAGTACTGAGCGCCATAGGAGGCATTGGGTCCGGTGAACGGCCCGGCAACGCCAATCTTCACATCCGCCTGTGCGTAAAATGCCACGCTCATACAACCTGCAATCGCAAAATGAAGAGTCAACTTTTTAAGTTTCAGAGACATTCAGATATTCCTCAGCGATTTATAACCTGGCGCCATTAAATGACGCGGAAAATATCACTTACCGTTTTGTTTGCCGAAGGCCGTTAACCAGCCGCAGCGGCTAAAGGTGGAAGAAGCAAAAACCCCGCCAGGAAGAAATGACATGACAGATCGCTTACTAATAGATGAGAGCAACGCGTAACAGCTGCGGTCACCGCCACCGACCAACGTGCATTTCAGGACAAGTCAGGAGATAGGTTGCCATCACGTGGCGAATGGAGGACTGCGGCATCCGTTCCGACCCGCGAGCTAAACATAGTTGTTCTTTGCAGGCGTTGCGCACCGGGCTGGTGCAAAAGTGCGAAAACGATCATGGGCGTGAAAAATTTTGTTGCAATATTGTGAACAAGATATCAAGAGCGATCGTTTCGCCGCGCGGTTTCACTACGTAATGCAAAAAATAGATTACGCGTGCCCAAACCGTAGCCAATTTAACGCAGACCTAAAAACTAAAGGCCGACGCCGGGCCCGGATAATTCCCCCCATAAAGGATTGACTTAGCAACGCATAATACGAAAATGCTTCTTTTACGCGACCAACAGAATAAGCCCACGTCTATGATTATCCGCTCCCGTCGCTTTTTTATCGCTACCCTGGCCGCATCCGCCGCGGCGGTGGCGACCGCCCTTATCCCCGCCAGC
>NZ_JAQGFU010000311.1:0-3399 GCF_030078455.1 Klebsiella sp. Ech2A
TGACGGCACTGTTGCTGAGTTTGCTGGCCAGCTGGTATCCCGCCCGCCGCGCCAGCCGCATTGACCCGGCGAGGGTGCTGAGTGGCCAGTAATTTATCGTCATGACCCGCTAATGCGCTTCATTTTGCAAGGTGAAGCGCAGGGTTAGAAAGAGGAATTGCTGAAATGTATTACGGATTTGACATTGGCGGCAGCAAGATTGCGTTGGGCGTATTTAACAAGGAGCGGCGGCTGCAGTGGGAAAAGCGCGTCGCCACTCCGCAGGACAGTTATGAAGATTTTCTCCAGGCGGTAGCGGCGCTGGTGCTTGAGGCGGACGCCCGCTTCGATTGCCAGGGCTCGGTCGGGATCGGCATTCCGGGCATGCCGGAGACCGCGGACGGTACGCTATACGCCGCCAACGTGCCCGCCGCCAGCGGTAAACCGCTGCGCGCCGACCTGAGCGCCCGGCTGGGGCGCGAGGTGCGTCTCGATAACGACGCCAACTGCTTTGCGCTCTCGGAAGCTTGGGACGACGAGTTTACCCGCTATCCGCTGGTGATGGGGCTGATTCTCGGCACCGGCGTAGGCGGCGGCCTGATCCTCAACGGCAAATCGATTACCGGACATAGCTATATCACCGGCGAATTTGGCCATATCCGCCTGCCGGTGGATGCGCTGGAGGTGGTGGGGCGTGACTTTCCGCTGACCCGCTGCGGCTGCGGCCAGCTGGGCTGCATCGAAAACTACCTCTCCGGCCGCGGCTTTGCCTGGCTGTACCAGCACTTTTATCACCAATCCCTGACCTCACCCGAAATCGTCGCGCTGTGGCAGCAGGGCGATGAAAAAGCGCGCGCCCACGTCGAGCGCTATCTTGACCTGCTGGCGGTGTGTCTGGGTAATATTTTAACCATCGTTGACCCGGATCTGCTGGTAGTTGGCGGAGGATTGTCTAACTTTACTGCAATAACCGAAGGGCTGGCGCAGCGCCTGCCGCGTCACTTACTTCCCGTTGCCCGGGTGCCTCGGATTGAGCGGGCGCGCCACGGCGATGCGGGAGGAATGCGCGGTGCGGCCTTCCTTCATTTGACTGATTAATCACAGAGGTAGCTATGTTGTCGCGCCGCTTACATCGATTGAGCCGTTTTCGCCGCAATAAACGACGCCTGCGCGAGCGACTGCGTCAGCGAATTTTCTTTAAAGAGGATAAGGTGGCTCCGGAAACGATGGAAAAACCCAGGGTAGTGGTGCTCACCGGCGCAGGCATTTCCGCTGAGTCGGGGATTAAAACCTTCCGCGCGGCCGACGGCCTGTGGGAAGAACATCGGGTGGAAGACGTGGCGACGCCGGAAGGCTTTGCCCGCGATCCCGCGCTGGTGCAGGCGTTTTACAACGCCCGCCGCCGTCAGCTGCAGGGGCCGGATATCGCCCCTAACGCCGCGCATCTGGCGCTGGCGCGGCTGGAAGAGGCGCTGGGGGATCGTTTTGTGCTGGTGACGCAGAATATCGACAACCTGCACGAGCGCGCCGGCAACCGTCGGATTATCCACATGCACGGCGAGCTGCTGAAGGTGCGCTGTTCGTGGAGCGGGCAGGTGCTGGAGTGGACCGGGGACGTCACCGTGGACGACAAGTGCCACTGCTGTCAGTTCCCGGCGCCGCTGCGCCCGCACGTGGTCTGGTTTGGCGAGATGCCGCTGGGAATGGACGACATTTACAGCGCGCTGGCCGATGCCGATATATTCATCGCCATCGGCACTTCCGGGCACGTCTATCCGGCGGCGGGCTTCGTTCACGAGGCTCGCCTGCAGGGGGCGCATACGGTTGAGCTCAACCTTGAGCCGAGCCAGGTGGGCAGCGAGTTTGCCGAAAAACGCTATGGTCTCGCAAGCCAGGTGGTACCGGCGTTTATCGACCAGCTGCTCAAAGATCTCTGATCGCGCGACGCGGGTCTCAGGGTCGGAGGCGTTAGCGGGTAGCGTCCTCCGGCGTACTGTTGGTCGGCGCTCCCGGCATTATCGTCTGAGGTTGTGGAATTGATGCGATGATGTGACAGGGAAAACAGTATTGCGTGCTCTTTTATGACATCTTCTTACATTCTTGCAACAGAAAGGGAGTGTAAGCATGCGCACAGAGTATTTTGACTACCTGATCCTCGGGGATGAACATCACGGCGAGATCTACAGCGGCGTTAAAACCCACCGTCTTGAAGTGCGTTCGAAATACCCGCTGGCGAATCATGCCCATTCCCCCGCCGAAGAAGCCCCCGGCATCCAGCCGCGAACGGTGAATTATAACGTCCACGAATATCCAGCCCAGGATGGCCGCTTCTATATGGTGGCGACGAACTATCCGCTGAGCGATTTTGACGTGGAAGATGCGCTGATTAAATCGCGGGCGCATCCCGTGCGCGCCTGATCTCTGGCCGCAAAACCGAATCCAGAAATTTGCATAATCCCCTAAGGCGCCCGTATCGGCGCTTTTTTTTGCCCGAAAAGCGCGCCGACGCCGCGGAGAACCTGCCATGCACCCATCGATGATGTATCAGGATTTAACCACCGGAACGTTAATCAATCACGCGGCGCGCTACCATGCCGATACTGAAATCGTCTCCGTGTCCACGTGCGGGGAGACGGAGTACAGCAGCTGGGGAGCGGTGGCGGATAACGCGCGCCGGCTGGCGTCCGCCGTCGATCGGCTGGGCGTCCCCGCCGGCGCCCGCTGCGCTACCCTGGCGTGGAATAATCGCCGTCATCTGGAGATCTATTTCGCCATCGGCTCGGGAGGGCGGGTTACCCATACCCTCAACCCGCGGCTGTCGATTGAGCACCTGACGTTTATCATCAACGACGCCGAGGACCAGGTGCTGTTTTTTGACGCCACCTTCCTGCCTCTGCTGCGCCAGCTGCGGCCCCATCTGCCCACCGTACGCTACTTTGTGCTGATGGAAGCCCGCAGTGAAGAGGCGCTCAGCGAGCTCGATTCGCTGCTGTTTTACGATGAGCTGCTGGCCTCAGGGGATCCCGGCTACGACTGGCCGGGGCTAAGCGAAACCACCCCCGCATCGCTGTGCTACACCTCGGGCACCACCGGGAAACCCAAAGGGGTGCTCAATACCCATCGTTCGCTGGTGCTGCACGCGCTGAGCGGCAATCAGCCCGATGCCGCCGGGATCTCGGCCTGCGACTCCCTGCTGCCGGTGGTGCCGATGTTTCACGTCAACGCCTGGGGGACGCCGTTTATCGCCGCGATGGTCGGGGCGCGTCTGGTGCTGCCGGGGCCGCATCTCGACGGCGAGAGCCTGCTGCGGCTGCTGAGCGCCGAGCGGGTCAGCGTGGCCTTTGGCGTGCCGGTGATTTGGGCCGGACTGCTGGCGGCGCTGCGTAAATCGGATATCCGCCTGCCCTGGTTTAAACCGGT
>NZ_JAQGFU010000312.1:0-3385 GCF_030078455.1 Klebsiella sp. Ech2A
TCGCTGGAGACCGCGCTCTCCGCCGGGCTGTGGAACGCCGGTTCGCTCAACGGGCTGACGTGGGGGAAAACCTGGCCGTCGGCGCCGCTTATTGTGCTGATGCTGGCGTGCAGCGTGCTGCTGGTGCGGCGCATGCGCCTGCTGGAAATGGGTGACGATACCGCCTGCGCGCTCGGCGTGCGGGTCGAGCGCTCTCGCCTGCTGCTGATGCTGGTAGGAGTGGTGCTGACCGCCGCCGCCACCGCGCTGGCGGGTCCGATCTCCTTTATCGCGCTGGTGGCCCCGCATATCGCCCGCCGCCTCAGCGGCACCGCGCGCTGGGGTCTGACCCAGTCGGCGCTGTGCGGCGCGCTGCTGCTGGCGCTGGCCGACTACAGCGCCCAGCGCCTGTTTATGCCCTATCAGCTGCCGGTGGGAGTCGTCACCGTCAGCCTCGGCGGTATCTATCTCATCGCACTGTTAATTCAGGAGTCCCGCAAAAAATGACCGCTGTAACACCCCGTTTGCGCGGCGACCAGTTGACCCTGGCATACGGCAAAAAGATCATCGCCGAATCGCTGAACGTGACCATTCCCGACGGCCACTTCACCGCCATCATTGGCCCCAACGGATGCGGAAAATCGACGCTGCTGCGCACCCTCAGCCGCCTGATGACCCCGACCAGCGGCCATGTTTACCTCGACGGCGAGCAGATCCAGCGCTACGCCAGCAAGGACGTCGCCAGACGCATCGGCCTGCTGGCGCAAAACGCCACCACCCCGGGCGATATTACCGTCCAGGAGCTGGTCGCCCGCGGCCGCTATCCGCATCAGCCGATGTTCACCCGCTGGCGGAAAGAGGACGATGAGGCGGTCAATCAGGCGATGCGCGCCACCGGCATCACCGACCTTGCGCAGCAGAGCGTTGATACGCTCTCCGGCGGCCAGCGCCAGCGCGCGTGGATTGCGATGGTGCTGGCGCAGGAAACCGCCATCATGCTGCTCGACGAGCCGACGACCTGGCTGGATATCAGCCATCAGATCGATCTCCTCGAGCTGCTGAGCGAGCTGAACCGCGAGAAGGGTTATACCCTGGCGGCGGTGCTGCACGACCTCAACCAGGCCTGCCGCTACGCCACCCATCTGATTGCCCTGCGCGACGGCAAAATTATCGCCGAAGGGGCGCCGAAAGAGATCGTGACCGCCGAGCTTATCGAGCGGATTTACGGCCTGCGCTGCACCATCATCGACGACCCGGTCGCCCACACGCCGCTGGTGGTGCCGCTGGGCCGCCGCTAGCCTCTGGCATTCCCCCGGCTAAAGCATAAAAAAACCCCGGCTCGCGCGACGCTGACCGGGGCTACAGAGCGATGTGCAGAGGTCGTCCGGAAACCTCCGGACGACGCGCGACCTATCCCAGAATCTCCCGCACCACCGGGCCTATCGACTCAAAGGCCTGGGGAGAGATAATCTCTACGTGCGCGCAGGCCTGGCTGAAGACCTCCAGCTCGCCAACCCACGGGCCCCACAGCGCCTGCGGGTCCATCCCCGGCTGGCGCGTTTTTTCCGCCACGAACAGGGTCGCCTTGCCGTCGAACTTCGCGCTGTGCGCGGTGGTCAGCAGGCGCACCGCGTCGGCGTAGTTGCCCTCGATGGTGCTAAACAGCTCGCCGGACGGCTGCCCCTGCTGGGCGGCGAGGAACGCCTCCCGCTCGCGGTCAATTTCCGCCAGCACCTCCGGGTCGAGGCCGTTGGCCTCTTTTTCCGCCCAGTTTTGCGACTCCGGCGGCCAGGTATCCAGCAGCCCGAGGAACGCTACCGCTTCACCGCGCTGGCGCAGGCGCGCGGCAATTCCCTGCGCCAGGGTGCCGCCGAGGGAATAGCCGAACAGGTAGTACGGCCCGTGCGGCTGCTGCGCCAGTAAGGTCTGCAGATGGGACTCGCAGACCTCATCCAGGCTGGCGGCGTTCGCCATCGGCCCCTGCGGGCGCGGCGACTGAATGCCGGTAATTGACCAGCGCGGGTCGAGGTAGCGCGCCAGCACGCTGAACTGCCAGGCAAAGCCGGAGGCCGGATGGAAGCAGAACAGCGTCGGACCGTCGCTTTTGCGCAGGGGCAAAAGCGCATCAAAGCCCAGGCGCTGCGCCTGCTCGTCGCTGAGATCGGACGCCAGCAGCGCGCTCAGTTGGCCGACCGTCGAGGCGACCATCACCTGTCCCGGCGTCACCTGACGCGCAAACCGGCGGCTCAGCTGCGCCGCCAGGCGCATCGCCAGCAGCGAGTGGCCGCCAAGCGCAAAGAAGTCCGCTTCGATATCGTTCACGTCGCAGCCCAGCAGCTGGCTGAACGCCTCGGCGACCGCACGCTCGCTCTCCGACTCCGGCGGCCGGCCGCGGCGTTCCTGGCTCAGCGTTGGCAGCGGGAGCGCTTTACGATCCAGCTTGCCGTTAGCGCTCAGCGGCAGCGCCGGCAGTTGGATCAGCACTACCGGCACCATGTGCGGCGGCAGCTGTTCGCCGAGGCGCGCCTTCAGCGCCGCGGTATCGAGCGGCAGCCCGGATTCAGAGACCAGGTAGCCGACCAGCTGGCGCGCATCGCCGCCGGTGGCCGCCGCCTGATTAAAGACGCAGGCGTGGGTGACCGCCTGGGCCACGTCCGGCAGCGCCGCCATGACGCGGTCTATTTCGCCGAGCTCAATGCGCTGGCCGCGAATTTTCAGCTGATCGTCGCTGCGCCCCAGATACTCCACCGCCCCGCTGTCGAGCCAGCGCGCCACGTCGCCGGTGCGGTACATGCGCTCGCCTGGGCTAAACGGATCGGCAATAAAGCGGCTGGCGGTCAGGTCCGGTCGGCCGAGATAGCCCTGCGCCAGCTGGATGCCGGTGAGGTACAAATCCCCCGCCACGCCGGGCGGTACCGGGCGCATAGTGGCGTCAAGAATGCGTAATCCGGTGTTCCATACCGGCCAGCCGATCGGCACGCTGCTGCCGGTCACCGCCGCCAGCTCCGCGCCGCAGGCCGGATACCAGCTGACGTCAACCGCCGCTTCGGTCGGGCCGTAGAGGTTGTGCAGCGCCACGCCGGTCAGCGCTTCCCACTCGCAGCACAATCCGGTCGGCAGCGCTTCGCCGCTGCAGAAGACCCGCCGCAGCGTGCGGCAGGCGGCGACGTTTTCCGCGTCTAGCGAAGCGACGAACGCCGCCAGCATCGACGGCACAAAGTGGGTGGTGGTCACGCCGTAGCGGGCGAAGAAACGCTGCATCGCCAGCGGATCGCGATGCGCTTCGGGCTCAGCCATCACCAGCCGGGCGCCGGCGATAAACGGCCACCAGAACTCCCACACCGAGACGTCAAAGCTGCACGGCGTTTTCTGCGCTACCACGTCATCGGCGCCGAGCGGTAAGGGG
>NZ_JAQGFU010000313.1:0-3279 GCF_030078455.1 Klebsiella sp. Ech2A
GGGGCGCCCACGAGGGCTCCCTGCTGCTGTGGGTGCTGCTGCTGAGCGTCTGGACCTTTGCGGTGGCGCTGCTGAGCCGCCGCATGCCGCTCGACGCCGTCGCCAGAGTGCTGGCGGTGATGGGGATGATCGCCTTCGGCTTTCTGCTGTTTATTCTGCTCACCTCCAACCCCTTTACCCGCACGCTGCCGCTGTATCCCATCGATGGCCGGGATCTCAATCCGCTGCTGCAGGATATCGGCATGATCTTCCATCCGCCGATCCTCTATATGGGCTACGTGGGCTTCTCGGTGGCCTTTGCTTTCGCCATCGCGTCGCTGCTGGCCGGGCGGCTGGATACGGCGTGGGCGCGCTGGTCGCGGCCGTGGACCCAGGCGGCGTGGGTTTTCCTGACCCTTGGCATCGTCCTCGGGTCGGCGTGGGCCTACTACGAGCTGGGCTGGGGCGGCTGGTGGTTCTGGGACCCGGTGGAGAACGCCTCCTTTATGCCGTGGCTGGTCGGCACCGCGCTGCTGCACTCGCTGGCGGTAACGGAAAAACGCGGCAGCTTCCGCGCCTGGACCGTACTGCTGGCGATCTCCGCCTTTTCGCTGTGCCTGCTGGGGACCTTCCTGGTGCGTTCCGGGGTGCTGGTCTCGGTCCACGCCTTCGCCTCCGACCCGACGCGCGGGCTGTTTATTCTCGCGCTGCTGGTCATTGCCATCGGCGGATCGCTGCTGCTGTACGCCATTAAGGGCGGACGGGTGCGGGCGCGCGTCGAGCATTCGCTGTGGTCGCGGGAGTCGTTCCTGCTGAGCAACAATATTCTGCTGATTGCCGCCATGCTGGTGGTGCTCCTCGGAACGCTGCTGCCGCTGGTGCATAAAGAGCTGGGGCTGGGCAGCATTTCGATTGGCGAACCCTTCTTCAACACCATGTTTACCGCCCTGATGGCGCCGTTTGCGCTGCTGCTGGGCATCGGGCCGCTGGTGCGCTGGCGGCGCGACGCTGCGGCGAAACAGCTGAAGCGCGCGGCGGCTTCAGCTGTCGTCACCCTGCTGCTGGCGCTGCTGCTGCCGTGGCTGCTGGAGGACCGCATTGCGGCGATGGCGACGCTGGGCCTGATGATGGCGATCTGGGTGCTTATCTTCTCGCTGATCGAGGTGCACGAACGCGCTACCCACCGGCACGGATTCTGGCGCGGGTTAAGGACGCTCTCGCGCAGCCAGTGGGGGATGGTGCTCGGCCACGTCGGCGTGGCGGTGACGGTTATCGGCATCGCGTTCAGCCAGAGCTACAGCGTGGAGCGCGACGTGCGGATGAAGGCCGGCGACAGCATTGATATCCACCGCTACCACTTCGTTTTCGCGGGCGTGCGCAACATCGTGGGCGCCAACTGGACCGGCGGCGAAGGGGTGATTCAGGTCACCCGCGGCGGGCGGCCGGAAGCCACGCTGTATGCGCAAAAGCGCTTCTACAGCGCCAGCCGGATGATGATGACCGAAGCGGCGATTAGCGGCGGGCTGACCCGCGACCTGTACGCCGCGCTGGGCGAGGAGCTGGGCGACGGCAGCTGGGCGGTGCGCCTCTACTACAAACCCTTCGTGCGCTGGATCTGGTACGGCGGCGTGCTGATGGCGCTCGGCGGCCTGTGCTGCATGCTCGACCCGCGCTACCGGCTGCGTAAAAAACTGCAGGAGGCGCAATCATGAACCGCAGATGGCTTTTTCTCCCGCTGGCGCTGTTCCTGGCGCTGGCGGCGGCGCTGTTCTGGCAGCTGATGCGCAACGCCGACGGCGATGACCCGACGACGCTGGAGTCGGCGCTGGTAGGCAAACCGGTGCCGGAGTTTCGCCTCGAGGCGCTGAACGTCCCGGGCCAGCTCTACGATCGCTCGGTGCTGGTCAGCGGCGGGCCGCTGCTGCTCAACGTCTGGGCAACATGGTGCCCGACCTGTCGCGCCGAGCATCAGTTCCTTAACGGTCTGGCACAGCAGGGGGTACGCGTGGTGGGGCTGAATTACAAAGACGACCGCCGCAAAGCGGTGAGCTGGCTCGATAGCCTCGGCAATCCGTACGCCGTCAGCCTGTTCGACGGCAGCGGTATGCTGGGGCTGGACCTCGGCGTTTACGGCGCGCCGGAGACCTTTCTGATCGACGGCCGGGGAATTATCCGCTGGCGGCACGCGGGGGATCTCAATGAGCGGGTCTGGCGCGAGCAGCTGCGGCCGCTGTGGGAGAAATATCGCCGGGAGTCGGCCTCATGAAGCGCCTGCTGAGCGGCGTGATGGCGCTGCTGCTGTCGGGCAGCGCGCTGGGAGCCATTGATACCTGGCAGTTTAAAAACGAGGCCCAGGAGCAGGCGTTTCGCGAGGTGACCTCCCAGCTGCGCTGTCCGAAATGCCAGAACAACAGCATCGCGGATTCGAATGCGATGATCGCCGCCGATATGCGGCTTAAGGTCTACGAGCTGCAGCAGCAGGGGCAGAGCAAGGAGCAGATCGTCGCCTATATGGTGGCGCGCTATGGCAGCTTCGTCAGCTATGAGCCGCCGCTGACGGCGGGGACGATCCTGCTGTGGCTGATCCCCGGGCTGTTTGTGGCTGCGGGCGCCGGGCTGCTGGTGGCGCGCGCCAGGCGTCGCGATACCGCCGATGCGGCGCTGAGCGAACAAGAGCGCCAGCGGCTGGCGGCGTTACTGAAAAAAGGAAATGATGCATGACTGCGTTCTTAATCGTTGCCGCGCTGCTGCTGGCCGGCGCCCTCGCGCTGCTCTATCTGCCCTGGCAGGAGAAAGGGGCGATGGACCGGGATCGGCTTAACCGGGCGCTCTACCGCTCGCGCCTGGAGGAGCTGGAGCAGGAAAACGGCGCTCACCGCGAGGCGCTGGTGGTGGAGCTGCAGCGCACGCTGCTGGCGGATATTCCGGAGTCAGACGCCCGCGCTCCCCGGCCCCTCGGCCGCCGGGTGCTGCTGCCGGGAGCGCTGGCGCTGGTCTGCCTCAGCGGCGGCCTGTTCCTTAAAACCAGCGATTTCGGCCAGGTGATGCTCTGGCAGCAGGCGCAGCGCCACTATCCGGCCCTGCTGCAGCAGGTACAAGACCCCGCCGCCGCGCCGCTGCGGATGGATGAGATCGCCGAGCTTCGGCTGGGACTGCGCAGCCGGCTGCAGGATAATCCGCAGGATCTCGCCGGCTGGCAGCTGCTGGGGCGTATCGGCCTGTTGCTGAACGACGGCGAGACGGCGATCGGCACGTTTGCCCGCGCCCATCGGCTGCCGGCGGACGACCCGGCGGCGACCT
>NZ_JAQGFU010000314.1:0-3246 GCF_030078455.1 Klebsiella sp. Ech2A
GTTGTGCCCCCACTCGCCGGCGGCGCCGTTGCCGCCAATATGCGAACGACCGTTAAACGCCACGCCGGCGCCGCAGCCGGTGCCGATAATGACCGCAAACACGGTCTGAGCGCCCGCCGCGGCGCCATCCACCGCTTCCGATACCGCCAGGCAGTTGGCATCGTTCGCCAGCCGCACTTCGCGATTCAGCCGCTGGCTCAGGTCCTTATCGAACGGCTGGCCGTTGAGCCAGGTGGAGTTGGCATTTTTCACTACCCCGGTGTACGGCGAAATCGAGCCGGGGATCCCCATTCCAACGCTGCCGCGCTCTCCGGTCGCCTGCTCTGCCATATCGACCAGGGCGGCAATATTCTCTATCGTTTGCCGATAATCGTCCCGCGGAGTCGGCAAACGGTGGCGAAACAGCTGCTCTCCCTTATCACTCAGGGCAATGACTTCCGTTTTCGTGCCGCCTAAATCAATACCAATACGCACTGTATGCTCCTCTCCCCGATTAACAATGCAAGCATAGCGACAATTCGCTATCATGCCCGCTGGATTTAACGACAAAGCCGTGGAAATTATCATGCTGTGGTTCAAAAATTTAATGGTTTACCGTCTCAGCCGCGACATTTCACTGCGCGCCGAGGAGATGGAAAAACAGCTGGCCGAGCTGACGTTTACGCCTTGTGGTAGCCAGGATATGGCGAAAACCGGTTGGGTATCGCCGATGGGATCGCACAGCGATGCGCTGACGCACACGACAAACGGCCAGATCGTTATCTGCGCGCGCAAAGAAGAGAAGATCCTGCCGTCTCCGGTGATCAAACAGGCGCTGGAAGCGAAGATCTTCAAGCTGGAAGCCGAGCAGGGCCGCAAGCTGAAGAAAACCGAAAAAGATTCGCTGAAAGACGAAGTGCTGCACTCTCTGCTGCCGCGCGCTTTCAGCCGCTTTAGCCAGACCATGATGTGGATCGATACCGTCAACGGCCTGATCATGGTGGACTGCGCCAGCGCCAAAAAAGCGGAAGATACGCTGGCTCTGCTGCGCAAAACCTTGGGCTCGCTGCCGGTTGTCCCGCTGGCGCTGGAAAACCCGATCGAGCTGACGCTCACCGAATGGGTGCGCTCAGGCACCGTGGCGCAAGGCTTCCAGCTGCTGGATGAAGCCGAGCTGAAGGCTATGCTGGAAGACGGTGGCGTGATCCGCGCGAAGAAGCAGGATCTGGTCAGCGACGAAATCGCCGTGCACATTGAGGCCGGGAAGGTCGTCACCAAGCTGGCACTCGACTGGCAGCAGCGTATTCAGTTCCTGATGTGTGACGATGGCTCCATCAAGCGCCTGAAGTTCTGTGACGAACTACGCGATCAGAATGAGGATATCGATCGGGAAGATTTTGCCCTGCGCTTTGACGCCGACTTTATTCTGATGACCGGCGAACTGGCCGCGCTGATTCAGAATCTGGTGGAAGCCCTGGGCGGAGAAGCCCAGCGCTAATCAGCTGAATGACATCCGCAGAATCACTCGATTACGCGGATCGTCATCCTGCCGCACGGCGGCAGGATGACAAAATCTGCATTACAGATAGCGGCACAGATAGGACGTTGGCTCAGCAACCTGCAGGTGGAACTCGCTGCTGCCAGGAACGTTGAATACTTCACCGGCGCTATAAACTTTCCACTCGGTTTCCCCAGGCAGCAGAACGTTCAGCGCCCCGCTGACCACGGTCATCTCTTCCGGCTGTGCGGTGCCAAAGGTATATTCCCCTTCCGCCATCACGCCCACGCTCGCGCGGCCCGTACTGCTGCTGGTGAAACCAATCGATTTCACTTTTCCATCGAAGTATTCATTACTTTGAAGCATAAACAAGCCCTTATGATCTTTTGTTGAAACCTCAATATAGGGGGCGCTCCTCGTTTCTGTCACGTAAAATTAACGCCTGATACCTGTCCTGTGACGCAGAATAGCCGCAGCGCCCGCCTTTGCCCGCAGGCCGGGCGCCTCGCAATACGCACGGCCGCCAAACGGCTTAGACCAAAAGCTCTGCCGCCAGCCGCGAAACCAGCACGTTAGACAGCAGAACCGGCACGTCCAGCGCTTTTTGCAGCACGTCCCGGTGATGCTGATGGTAGCCGAGACAGTCCAGCACCAGCACGTCGGCGCCCTGCTCCAGCAGCACCCTTCCGGCCTCCAGCAAATCGCTATCGCTGCCGCTGACCGGGTTCGCCAGCGCGTAGTACGGCGCGCTGTTGAGCGAGAGCCATTTTTGCTGCTGCAGCGGCAGAACGTCCTCAACGGGAACGATGACCCCCACCTGATGGCCGTCGACAATCGACGCCACCAGCGGCGGGATAATGCGCTGCGGCTCCAGCAGAATAGCGTTGCGCGCCGTAAAACCGCTCAGCATGTCGGAGCTCAACAGCAGAATGACGTCATACTCCTGCCGGTCGAGCACCGCGATAAGATGTTTTAAATCACGTTCAATCTTCCAGCGCGAGACCTCGGCCATCCGGTTGTCATTGAGCAAGGTCAGCAGGCACTCGTCGTCGGGGTCAACGGCATAATCCTCCATCACCTCTTCGCGCGTCATTTTGCCTAGCAGGCTAATGTGCGTGATCTGCTCTTCCCTGATATGTTCGGTTAACAGCGGCAGAACCTCCGCTACCGGCACCACGCCAACGGTTAAAATGGCCATTGTTGTACTCATATCATCTACCTTTTCACTTCCACGCCTTCAGCACAGGCTTACCGCATAATATCCGCCCCCCTGGTGGCTAAAAATCAACCGTCCAGAAGCGTAGCAGCTTAGCGCTCCAGTAGAGTGTAAAGATTCCAGATGATTCAGGAACACTCCTGAAAAATCCGCACCTTAGGTATTCATTAGTACTCGTGATGAATTAAAAATGTGACAGGTGTCCGGTTTTACTCTTTGGCGGAGAAAAACAGCGCGCCGCGCTGGAGCGGAAATCAGCGACGAGCGACGTGTTCAGCATGGGCTAAAAGTACCTGTCAGCGATGGCGCTGACAGGCTGCGGCGCAGAAGGCGGGCTAGGATTTCTCAGGATCCTCATAGCGCCGCTTGGCATCCAGCGCTTCGCTCTCGACAGGATGTTCGCTGATCAGTGAATCGGGGGTGGGATAATCGGCGCGGAGTTGATACCAGGTTTCAGTCTGGCCCTTCTGACCTTTCTCAACGGCGACGACGCGCGCTTCGCGCGGATATGGCGGTCGGTCTGGCATGGCTCTTCCCTCTTTTACCGTACGAG
>NZ_JAQGFU010000315.1:0-3232 GCF_030078455.1 Klebsiella sp. Ech2A
TCAGGTGTGTATAAGGGACAGAAAGAAGTGCAGCCCGGCAACGCGCTCCGGGTGCTTCACGTCGGCGGCAATCGCGGTAATCGAAATAGAAGAGGTGTTGCTGGTCAGCAGCGCGGAGGGCGAGCAGATCTCCGCCAGCTGGCTGAACAGCGCTTTTTTGATCTCAGGACGTTCGGAAGCCGCTTCAATCACCAGCTGCGCCGGCGCCAGGGCGGCCAGATCCGTCGTCGGCACGATGCGGGCCAGCAGCGCCTCGGCCTGCTCTGCGGTCAGCCTGCCGCGCGCGACGCGCGAGGCCAGCCGCTGGCGAATACCGTCCACCGCGCGGGTTAGCGCATCGGCGGCGATATCGTAGAGCAGCACCTGATGTCCGGCGCCGACGGCAACTTCCGCAATCCCTGAGCCCATGGTGCCGCCGCCGATCACGGCGACGAGATGCAGTGTTGTGCTCATAGGCTATTTCCCGCTGAACTGTGGAGGACGTTTGGCGAGGAAAGCGCTTACGCCTTCGCGGTAGTCGGCGCTGCGTCCGGCCATGCGCTGGTAGTCGCGTTCGAGGTCAAGCTGGGCATCGAGGCCGTTGGTTTCCGCGGCCAGCAGGGCTTGCTTAATCAGGCCGAGACCAAAGGTCGGCTGCGCCGCCAGATGGCGGGCCAGCTGAAGGCTGGTGTCCGCCAGCTCGGCGTCCTCCACCAGCTGCCAGATCATCCCCCACTGCGCGGCCTGCTCGGCGCTGAGCTTCTCGCCCAGCAGCGCTAGCCCCATCGCCCTGGCGCGTCCGGCGACCCGCGGCAGGAACCAGCTACCGCCGCAGTCGGGCACCAGCCCGAGCCTGCTGAAGGCCATCACGAAGCTGGCGGATCGCGCGGCGAGCACCATATCGCAGCCCAGCGCCAGGGTTGCCCCGGCCCCGGCCGCCACGCCGTTAACCGCCGCAATCACCGGCTTCGGCAGCGCCGCCAGGCGGCGCACCAGCGGGTTATAGAAACGCTCTACCGACAGCCCCAGATCCGGCGCCGGGCCGCTGGGGTCAACGTTGCGGTCGTTAAGATCCTGGCCGGCGCAAAATCCGCGTCCGGCGCCGGTGATCAGCAGGCAGCGCACGCTGTCGTCGCGCTCGGCCTGGGTCAGACACTCGGCGAGCTGCTGGTGCATCAGGTCATTAAAGCTGTTCAGGCGATCCGGACGGTTAAGGGTAATCGTCATCACGCCCTGTTCTACGGTGCTGAGAATAAAAGCTTCCACCATTAGCGTCCTTTAAATTGCGGGGTACGTTTTTGTAAAAAGGCGTCGATGCCTTCGCGCCGATCTTCCGTCGCGCTGAGCAGCGTAAACAGCTGGCGCTCCTGCAGGAGCCCGGCCTGCAGCCCCACCTCCTGCGCCTGGCGCAGCGCCTGCTTCGCCGCCCGCAGCGCCAGCGGCGAGTGGCGGGCAATGGTCGCTGCCAGCCTGAGGGCATATTCATCGGTTAACGCCGGCGGATAGATGTCGCTCACCAGACCGGCCTGCTGCGCCCGCCGGGCGTCAATGGCTTCGCCGCTCAGCACCATGCGGCTGGCCAGCGCCTTGCCGACGCAGCGGATCAGCCGCTGGGTGCCGCCCGCGCCGGGCATAATGCCGAGGGTAATTTCCGGCACCCCGAAGCGGGCGTTATCCCCCGCGACCACCAGGTCGCAGAGCAGCGCCAGCTCGCAGCCCGCGCCGAGGGCGTAGCCGTTCACTGCCGCAATCAGCGGTTTCGGGAAGGCGTCAATGCGCGCCCACAGGCGGGGGCGAATATCATCGAACGTGGCCGGGAGATCTTTTTCCGCCATTTCGTTCAGGTCGGCGCCGGCGGCAAAGAAGCGCTGGCCGCCGCTAATCACGCAGGCGCTCACCTCCGGGTCGGCCGCCGCGGCTTCCAGCGCCTCGGCAAGCTGTGTCAGCAGCGCATTATTGAGCGCATTGCGCGCCTGCGGCCGGTTAAGGGTCAGGTGCAGCACCCGCTCGTGGCGGCTAATCAGCAGTTCGCTCATGCCATCCCCCGGGCGTCAAAATCCACCACCACGTCGCCGCTGGTCGGCAGCGCCTGGCAGCTGAGCACGTAGCCGGCCGCCAGCTCGTCCGCTTCGAGGCTGTAGTTTGCCGCCATCGCCACTTCCCCGCTCAGCACCTTGCATTTGCAGGTGGCGCAGACGCCGCCTTTACAGGCGAACGGCAGATCCGCCCCCTGGCGCAGCGCCGCGTCGAGAATGCTGTCATCCTCCGCGCTGAGGGCCACCAGCCGGTCGCGGCCGTCCTGACGAATGGTGACGGTGCGGCCCTCGGCCTGCACCCCGGTCGCGCGCTTAACGCTGCTGCCTGGGGTATTAAAACGCTCAAGATGAATGCTGTTCGCCGCCATCCCGAGCTCCCCCAGCGCGGCCTCAGCGTCATCCATCATCACCGCCGGGCCGCAGATAAAGGCCTCGTCGAAGCGGCTGAAATCCAGCAGCCGGCCGGAGAGCGCGCGCAGCTTAGCGCCGTCGATGCGCCCCTGCAGCAGATCGCTGTCCATCGACTCCTGGCTAAACAGGTGCACCACCTGCAGCCGCTGCGGATAGCGGTCTTTCAGGTCCGCCAGCGCCTGGCGAAACATCATGCTATGGCTGCTGCGGTTGCCGTAGATCAGGGTGAAGCGGCTTTGCGCTTCGGTGGCGAGCGTGGCGCCAATAATCGCCATCATCGGCGTTATGCCGGAGCCGGCGGCAATCGCCAGGTATTCACCACGCCTTTCGGCCTGCGGCTGGTAGCCAAAATGGCCCTGCGGAACCATCACCTCCAGGGCCATGCCCTGGTGAATATCGTTCTGCGCATAGCGGGAGAAGCGGCCGCCGTCGATGGCCTTCACCGCGACGCTGATTTCAGCCGGGGAGCGGCTGCGGCAGATGGAGTAGCAGCGCCGCAGCTCTTCCCCACCGAGGCGGGCTTTTACGGTCAGGTGCTGGCCGGGACGGAAGGCGTATTCGGCCTGCAGCGCGTCGGGGATCGCAAAGGTAATGGTCACCGCATCGCGGGTTTCCGGCTCCACTCTCGCGACGGTAAGCGAATGAAACGTCGTCATGGCAACCTCAAATACATTTAAAGTAATCAAAGGGTTCTCGGCAGCTGTCGCAGCGGTAGAGCGCTTTGCAGGCCGTGGAACCGAATTCGCTAATCAGCGAGGTGTGGACGCTGCCGCAGCGCGGGCAAACCACCTCCTGCGGCATATCGG
>NZ_JAQGFU010000316.1:0-3218 GCF_030078455.1 Klebsiella sp. Ech2A
CCTGGGGTGTGTGGTGGGCAGGGAGGTGTGTATGAGAGACGACTGTGGGGCTCCTGGGATGCGACAAAATTTCCGCGCGATAAGCAAAGCGGCGTTTTTTTTGATGCCGATGCGCTGCGTGAGCCCGGCTTTCAGGGGCGCTGGTTCCGCGCGCTGGGCGGGCTGAACGTCTTGCCCTCGGCGCAGGGGCAGCCGGTGCTGGTGCAGGCCGGGGCGTCGCCCGCCGGACGGGATCTGGCGGCCCGCCATGCGGAAGTGATTTTCGTCGCGACGCCCACCCTGGAGGAGGCGGTTGCCTATCGCCAGGATCTGCACGCCCGCCGTAAAGCGGCCGGCCGCAGCAGCGACGACCTGTATATTCTGCCCGGCATTTTTCCGGTGATTGGCAAAACCGAGGCCGAGGCGCAGGCGAAGTTTGATCAGCTGCAGTGGCTGATCGCCGAAGAGGTCGCGCTGGCGCTGCTGGGGAGCTATCTCGGCGATATTGATTTAACGGATGTCGATCCCAACGGCCCTTTGCCACCGCTGCCCGCGTCCAATTCCATTGCCAGCCGCCAGCAGCTGCTGCGGGAGCTGGCGGAGCGCGAAAACCTTACCGTGCTGCAGCTGGCGCGGCGCATTGCCGGAGCGCGCGGCCACCTGCAGATCGTCGGCCCCCCGCAGCAGGTGGCGGCGGAGATGATCCGCTGGCACGAAGCGGGCGGGGCGGACGGCTTTATGCTGCTGCCTCCCACCTTCCCGGAAGGGCTGGACCTCTTTATTTCCGATGTGGTTCCCCTGCTTCGCGAACGCGGTCTGCTGACGCCGCTGGAATTTAGCGGCACGCTGCGCG
Organism: Klebsiella sp. Ech2A; assembly: GCF_030078455.1. Taxonomy (NCBI): domain Bacteria; kingdom Pseudomonadati; phylum Pseudomonadota; class Gammaproteobacteria; order Enterobacterales; family Enterobacteriaceae; genus Klebsiella; species Klebsiella sp. Ech2A. The sequence goes on from NZ_JAQGFU010000316.1 coordinate 833, forward strand.
AAAGGCTCAGCTTGCCCGACCCGCAACCTCTTGACCCACACCACAATGACCCGGAAGGATGATCGCCCGATGAAATTTTTAGCGAAGAAAATGATTGTTGCCCTTCTGCTGGCGACGCCCGCAGCCCACGCCGTCAGCATTGTGGATGCCGGGTATGCTACCGCTCAGGGCACGGCGTATGTCGTCAAGCTGCTGCTCGAAGATCAGACGGGGGCGGAGACCAAAATTGTGCCCGTCTCTTCCGTGCCGGTTATCTGGGAAGGGCTGAACCGCAACAACGGCGAGATCGATATCTGGACCGACGTTTGGCTACCGAACCAGGACGCGCTGGTGGCGAAATACGCCGGGGCGGGCAAGAACGTCACCCTGGCGAAAAACGCCTATGCCGGAACCCAGGGCTACTGCACCCTGACGGCGACCGCCGAGGCGCACAATATTCATTCCGTCTACGATCTGACCGATCCCGACAAGGCCAAAGTTTTTGCCGCGAAAGGTTCGGATCGCGGGCAGATCTGGCTGGGTGCGGCGGGCTGGCTGTCCACCAATTATGAAGAGATCCGCGCCCGAACCTACGGCTTCGCGCCGTTCTTCGATCTGACCCGTTCCGATGAGGCGGTGGCGACGGCGGCGCTGGATAACGCCGCGAAAACGGGCGGCGCCTGGATCGGCTACTGCTATGCGCCGCATCAGAACTACGTCCGCTACAAGCTCACCAATCTGCAGGAGCCTAAGCATACTCTGACGACCTGGCAGGTTGCGGATCAGTCGGACCCGGACTGGTTAACGAAATCGCGCATCAGCACCGGCTATGGCGATGCGGCGATCCACATCGCCTACAGCAATCACTTTGCCCAAACGAACCCTGATGGGGTAAAAATCGTTGAAGCGATCCATTTCGACACCCAGGACGTCAGCGCCCTGGCCTATGCGATCGCCGTCGAAGGGAAGACGCCGGAGCAAGCGGCGCGCGGCTGGCTGGATGCGAATAAGGCGCGCGTGGCTGACTGGCTGAGCGCGAAATGATTCAGCTGGAAAATGTCTGGAAGGTATTCGGTTGCGATCCGCAGCATGCCGTCACCGCGCTGCGGCGCGACCCCGACGCCCGCCTGCCCGCGGGCGGCCTGGCGGCGGTGCGCGGTATCGATATGCACGTCGAGCGCGGCGAATTGCTATGCATTTTAGGCCTCTCCGGGTGCGGCAAGTCCACGCTTCTGCGCATGGTGAACCATCTGATCGCGCCCAGTATCGGTCGCGTGCGCATCGCCGGGGAGGCGATTGCCGAGCTGTCGCCCGCCAGGCTGCGCGAGCTGCGCGCCCGCCGTATCGGGATGGTGTTCCAGAGCCACGCTCTTATTGAACATATGAGCATTCAGGAAAACGTGGCACTACCGCTGGAAATCCTCGGGGTTGCCCGCGCCCGGCGCGAAGCGCGCGCCGAAGCGCTTCTGGAACGGCTGGGGCTTGCCGGGATGGGGCAGCGCGGGATCGACACGCTCTCCGGCGGGATGAAGCAGCGGGTTGGGCTGGCGCGCGCGCTGGCCTCCGATCCGGACGTGTTGCTGATGGACGAGCCCTTCAGCGCCCTGGACCCGCTAATCCGCGACGACCTGCAGACCGAGTTTCGCAGCCTGTCGCGCGATCTCAATAAAACCACGCTGTTTATTACCCATGATGTCGGCGAAGCGCTGCGCATCGCGGATCGTATCGCCGTTATGCGGCAGGGGCGCTTTGAGCAGCTGGCTACGCCGGCGGAGCTGCTGGCCCGTCCGGCCAATGAATATGTCGCCCGCTTTATCCGCATTGGCATGGCGAGAGCAGAGGAAACCACATGATGCAACAGCCGGATGTCGTGACGCCGTTTTACCAGCGCGCGTTTAGCCAACTGCAGGATGAGTCGCGCAGGCTGCCGCCTTTTCATCGCAAAGCGGCGCTATTCGGCAGCCTCTGGCTTGGCGCGCACCGCTTTCGGGGGCTGTTCTGGCTATTTTTAAGCGCCGAGCTGATTGGGGCGGCGCTGATCGTGCTTGCCCTGAGCCACGGCCTGTCGCGCGACCAGCAGGCGCGCGTGACCACCCTGGTCGAGCTCGCGAGCCAGCGGGCGCAGGAGGCCGCCGCGGCCCACAGGCAGGACCCGCAGAGCGCGATGACGCAAGCCCTGGAGCGCTCCGCTGCGTCGCTGAGCAAAGCCGCCAGCGACGCGCGCGCGGCGCTTGAGGCCGAGCGGGGAGGGCGTGGCCTTATCCTCGGCGGGCTGGCCGCGCTGCTGGGCGCGCGCGTTATTTTAGGATTCGCCGCCGTGCCGCTGATGGCGGGGCGGCTGCGCAGAGCGCGCCTGACGGGGGATTTTAGCGGCATGACCTGTTCGACCGGGGCTGGCCCCTTCTCG
>NZ_JAQGFU010000317.1:0-3154 GCF_030078455.1 Klebsiella sp. Ech2A
CTGCTGCTTTAACGGCACGCCGAAGCGATAGTTTAGGTTCAGCCCAACGTTATTCTGGCTGATCCCGCTTTCGCCCTGCTTATGCTTCGCCGTCACCGTGACCAGCGGAACCGGGGTGTAGTTGAGCCCCACCGATACCGCCACCGGGTTATGGTAGCCGGTCCCGGAATGGAACAGGTCAACGCTGTCGCCGAAATACTGCTCGACGCTGACGCTGGTATTAATATGCTGATAAAACGGCAGCCGCGCCTGGGCCGTGACGTCGTAGCCGCTTGCCATCCGCTGCTCCTGGGTCAGGCTGTCGCCCTGCTGCCAGCTCCCCACCGGGTGGTAGTAATTAGCCGACAGGCGCACCGACTCTCCCCACGCCTCGGCCCCGATGCTGCCGCGCGCCAGGCGCTCATCCAGCACCTTACCGTAGAAGAAGTTATAGCCCAGCGGCAATGTCCCGACCCGCCAGCGCTGCCCCAGGCCGATATTGCCCACCAGGCCGCTATCGCGCTGGGTCACCGAATACTGGTTCCAGGTGAGAAAGTCGCCGTTATCCTGCAGCGGCACGAACCAGCTGCCCTTGCTGCCGGTAAAGCGCCCCTCCTTATCCACCAGTAAATCGACGTTGGCGTTGCCCCACGGCGATAGCCAGCTCTCCAGCTGCTGGCTAACCTCGGAGCCAATCCTGCCGATCGCAAACATCCGCGCCTGCTCGCCGGTTGTAAGGCCATTATCGCTCATGCTGGCTTCGCCGAATTTCTTCGCCATTTCGGCAAAATGCTGCGCATCTTCATCAAGCTGGGGAGCGATGCCGAGATCGGGCAGCGCCGTCTGTTTCTCGCTGAAGGCGTTGCTTCCCTGCAGGGCACGAGCCGGTGCGCCGGCCAGCAGCAGGAGGATGGGGAGAAGTGGCGTAAAGCGGAATAGCAAAGGCATTAAACGGATGACAGAGGCTCGCGAAGGATGGCAACAGAACCTAAGTTTATCGTTTTTTGCCATCGCCCGCAGCCCCCGGGCCAATTTCAGGAATATGCTGAATCTTCCGCCCGGGGATTATTTTCCGTTAACAGCGCGTTCAGTTCCGGGATACGGGAGCCCGGCAGGAGTCGCTCGTTCGGGTCTTCGCCATCAGGACGCCTCCGCGCGCGCCAGCAGAACCTGGTTGCCCACCCACACTTTGCCGTTCTCCACTTTTACCGGCCAGGCGCGTACCGCCTGTTCGCCGCCGTCACAGGCGCGGCCGTCGCGCAGGCGAATGCGCTGTTTGTAGAGCGGGGAGATGACGATCGGCTCTCCTCCGGCGTCGCCGAGGATCCCGCGCGACAGCACGTTGGCGTCGCTGCCGGGTTCGAGGTTATCGAGCGCGTAAATCTGCTCGCCAAAGCGGAACAGCGCGATCTGACGCTCGCCGAGCCGCGCGCCGATCCCGGCCTCGGCGGGGATCGCCTCGAGATCGCAAATCGCCTGCCACGGTCGGGCCGAAGGCGCGCCTTCATGCAGCACGGGCGCCGCCACCGGCTGCGGCTGGCCGCGAAGCGGCTGGCGCTGCACCGCATCGTCCGGCTGCTCGCTGTTAACATAGGAGCGGAACAGCGACAGGCGCTGCGGATCGTTAAGGGTGGTTTGCCACTCGCACTGGTAGCTGTCCACTACCCGCGCCATCTCCTGCTCCAGCTCTTCGCCGATCCCGAGGCTGTCCTCGAGGATCACCTCGCGCAGATAGTCGATGCCGCCCTCAAGGTTGTCCAGCCAGGTGCTGGTTCGCTGCAGGCGATCGGCGGTGCGGATATAGAACATCAGCAGACGGTCGACGGTGCGGATCAGCGTCGCATCGTCGATATCGCTGGCAAACAGGTCCGCGTGGCGCGGCTTCATGCCGCCGTTGCCGCAGACGTAAAGATTCCAGCCCTTCTCGGTGGCGATCACCCCGATATCTTTGCCCTGCGCCTCGGCGCATTCCCGCGTGCAGCCGGAGACCGCCATTTTGATCTTATGCGGCGCGCGCAGGCCCTTGTAGCGATGTTCGAGGGTCACCGCCAGGCCGGTCGAATCCTGCACGCCATAGCGGCACCAGGTGGAGCCAACGCAGGACTTCACCGTACGCAAGGATTTACCGTAGGCGTGGCCGGTTTCAAACCCGGCATCAGCCAGCTCGCGCCAGATAGCCGGCAGCTCTTCCAGACGAGCGCCAAAGAGATCGATCCGCTGGCCGCCGGTAATTTTGCTGTATAGCTGGTAGCGTTTGGCAATCTGCCCGATGGCAATCAGGCCGTCCGGAGTCACCTCTCCGGCCGCCATGCGCGGAACCACTGAATAGGTGCCATCCTTTTGGATATTGGCGAAGTAGCGGTCGTTAGTATCCTGCAGCGGCAAATGCGCCGGCTTCAGCAGATATTCGTTCCAGCAGGAGGCCAGCACCGAGGCCACCAGCGGTTTACAAATTTCGCAGCCGTGCCCCCGGCCGTAGCGGGCAATCAGCTGTTCAAAGGTGCGGATATGGTTGACGCGCACGAGGTGATAAATCTCCTGCCGCGACCACGGGAAGTGCTCGCAGACGTCCTTTTTGACCTCGACGCCTTGGGCCGAAAGCTGATACTCCATGACCTGCTTGACCAGCGCGCTGCAGCCGCCGCAGCCGGTCGCGGCTTTGGTACAGCTTTTGATCGCCGCCATATCACCCGCGCCGCCGCTGACCGCCTGGCAAATATCGCCTTTACTGACGTTGTGGCAGGAGCAGATTTGCGCGCTGTCCGGCAGCGCCGCCACGCCGAGCGCCTTCGGCGCGCTGCCCTCAAGGGCCGGCAGGATCAGGCTTTCCGGGCGCGACGGCAGCGCCATGTCGTTGAGCATCATCTGCAGCAGGGTGGCGTAATCGCTGGCGTCGCCCACCAGCACGCCGCCAAGCAGCTTTTTGCCATCCTGGCTGACGACGATTTTTTTATAGATCTGCTCCGGTCCGTGGGTCCACTGATAGCTCTGACTACCGGGCGTGCGCCCCTGAGCGTCGCCGAAGGAGGCAACGTCGATGCCCAGCAGCTTGAGCTTGGTGCTCATATCCGCCCCGCCGAAGCGCGCCTCTTCTCCGGCCAGATCCGCCGCCGCCGTTCTCGCCATCTGGTAGCCCGGCGCCACCAGGCCGTAAATTTTATTCTCCCCCAGGGCG